>NZ_JBYTEM010000005.1:0-169420 GCF_058789735.1 Rhodanobacter sp. FW106-PBR-R2A-1-15
CACCTTGTGCGCGATGCTTTCCGTCACGTGACGAAGAGCATCGCGCACAAGGTGCGCTCCTACACGAACACAGGACACACACATGAGCGTTTTGGTCAACAAAAACACCAAGGTGATCGTGCAGGGCTTCACCGGCCAGCAGGGCACCTTCCATGCACAGCAGTGCCTCGACTACGGCACCCAGGTGGTCGGCGGCGTCACCCCGGGTAAGGGCGGCTCCCAGCACATCGGCCTGCCGGTGTTCAACTCGGTCGATGAAGCGGTGCTCGAAACCGGCGCCGACGCGTCGGTGATCTTCGTACCGCCGCCGTTTGCGGCCGACTCGATCCTCGAAGCGATCGACGCCGGCATCAAGGTCATTGTGGCGATCACCGAAGGCATCCCGGTGCTGGACATGCTGCGCGTGAAGAACGTGCTGGCGCAGCACCCGGAAACCATCCTGATCGGGCCGAACTGCCCCGGCATCATCACCCCCGGCGAATGCAAGATCGGCATCATGCCCGGCCAGATCCACAGCAAGGGCAAGGTCGGCGTGGTCTCACGCTCCGGCACGCTCACCTATGAAGCGGTGTTCCAGACCACCAACGAAGGCCTCGGCCAGAGCACGGTGATCGGCATCGGCGGCGACCCGATCAACGGCCTGAATTTCATCGACTGCCTGAAGCTGTTCCAGGACGACGCGCAGACCGAGGGCATCATCATGGTCGGCGAGATCGGCGGCAGCGCCGAGGAAGACGCCGCCGAGTTCATCGGCGAGTACGTGACCAAGCCGGTGGTGTCGTTCATCGCTGGCGCCTCGGCTCCGGCCGGCAAGCGCATGGGTCATGCCGGTGCGATCATCTCCGGCGGCAAGGGCACCGCCGCGGCGAAGTTCGCCGCGCTGGAGAAGGCTGGCGTCACCACGGTGAAGTCGCCGGCCGACCTGGGCAAGGCGCTCGCCAAGCTGATGAAGTAGCAGTCGGTCCGGCGTAAGTCGGCTCCATAGTGCTCTAAAATGCGCAGGCCGCGACTCGTGTCGCGGCCTTCGTCATTCTGGGAGCACGCTGCATGGCAAGGCTGCGTCTGGCACTGGCCCAATACGATTTTCCGGTCGGTGCGGTGGCGGCGAATGCCGCCAAGGCCGGCGACCTGATCGCGCGGGCACGCAACGGCGGCGCCGCACTGGTGGCGTTTCCCGAACTGACCCTCTCCGGCTACCCGCCAGAGGACCTGCTGCTGCGGCCGAGCTTCCTGGCCGCCTGCGCCGGCGAACTGGCCGTGCTGGCGGCGGCGACCGACGGTGTCGCGGCCCTGGTCGGCCATCCGCACAGCGAGGGCGAGGTATTCAACGCGGCCAGCCTGCTGCGCGATGGCCGGGTGGATTGCACCGCGCACAAGCAGGTGTTGCCGAATTATGGCGTGTTCGACGACAAGCGCTATTTCCGCCCCGGTCACGAGTCGACCACCGCGGTGGTCGACGGGGTGCGGGTGGGGTTTCTGATCTGTGAGGACGTGTGGCAGCCGGAGCCCGCCGCGCAGGCCGCGGCCGAGGGTGCCGAGCTGCTGCTGGTGATCAACGCCTCGCCGTGGGACGGCGCGAAACAGGCCGGGCGCGAGGCCGTGCTGCAGACGCGCGCGCGGGAAACCGGTTGCGCCATCGCCTACCTCAACCTGGTCGGCGGCCAGGACGAGGTGGTCTACGACGGCGGCTCGTTGCTGGTGGACGGCGACGGCACGGTCGCCGCACGCGCGCCGGCGTTCGTCGACGCGCTGCTGTGGGCCGAGTTCGACCCGGCCACGCGCCGCTGGTCGGCGGACGGCTGGCCGGTGGCCGCCGACGCATCGCCGGAGGCGACGCTGTACGCCGCCTTGGTGCGCGGCACCCGCGACTACATCGACAAGAACGGCTTCGGCGGCGTGCTGCTGGGCCTGTCCGGCGGTATCGACTCGGCGCTGGTACTGGCGCTGGCGGTCGACGCGCTGGGTGCCGAACGAGTCACCGCCGTGATGATGCCCACGCGCTACACCTCGCAACTGTCGCTGGACGGCGCGCGAGCCCAGGCGCAGGGGCTGAGCGTGGATTACCACGTGATCGACATCGAACCGACCTACCGGTCGTTCATCGCGGCGCTGACCCCGGCGTTCGCCGGCAAGGCCGCCGACACCACCGAGGAGAACCTGCAGTCGCGCATCCGCGGCGCCCTGCTGATGGCACTGTCCAACAAGCACGGCCGGCTGCTGCTGGCGACCGGCAACAAGAGCGAGATGGCGGTCGGCTACGCCACCTTGTACGGCGACATGTGCGGCGCCTATGCACCGCTGAAGGACGTGTACAAGACGGTGGTGTACCGGCTGGCGCGCTGGCGCAATGGGGCCGGGAATCGGGATTCGGGATTCGGGATTCGGCCAAGCGCATCGGCGCGCGACGGCGGCTTTTCACGAATCCCGAATCACGAATCCCCAATCCCGGATGAGGTGATCGCCCGCCCGCCCTCGGCCGAGCTGCGTGACAACCAGACCGACCAGGATTCGCTGCCGTCGTACGAGGTACTGGATGCGATCCTGGCGCGCTTCATCGAGGGCGAGCAGTCGCAGGCGGAGATCGTCGCCGCCGGTTTCGCCGCCGACGTGGTGCATCGGGTGGTACGGCTGGTGCTGGTCAACGAGTTCAAGCGGCGGCAGGCGGCACCCGGCCCCCGCGTGACCACCCGTGCGTTCGGCCGCGAGCGCCGCTATCCCATCACTTCCGGCTGGAGATGACGGGATACGGGATACGGGATACGGAAGAGCGACGGTCGTGCAGGCTTCGGCTTTTGCGAATCCCGAATCCCGTCCCCGAATCCCGCGGGGCGCTGCGCGCCCTGCCTCAATGATGCCCCGAGAACGGCACCATCTTGCGCAGCGTGGACGGCGCGTGCGGCCATTTGGCGTCGGTCAGGTACGGATGGCCCGGGTAGTTCAGCGCCAGCACCTGCCGGCTCTGGTCGGCCAGGGTCTTCTGGTCCAGCGCCAGGTAGCTGCGGCTGAGGATGGCTAGTGCGTCGCCGGTCTGCGGCGCCTGCTGGTAGTGCTCGATCACGTACTGCGCCCGGTCGGCGGCGGCGATGTAGGCCTTGTTGCGCAGGTAGAACTCGGCCACGTTGATCTCGTACTGGGCCAGGATGTTGCGCAGGTAGATCATGCGCTGGCGCGCGTCGGCGGTGTACGCGCTGTCCGGGAAGCGCCGCGACAGCTCGGAGAAGTCGTCGAACGACTGCAGGTTGTAGCCCTGGTCGCGGCGCGCCTGCGAGCCTTTGCGGTTGATGTAGCGATCGATCATGCCGCTGGTACGATCGAAATTGATCAGGCCGCGCAGGTAATAGGCATAATCGACGTGCTTGTTGGCCGGATAGGTCTTGATGAAGCGGTTCACGGTCGACGAGGCATCATCCGGCTGGTTGTCCTTGTATTGCGCGTAGGCCATCTCCAGCTGTGCCTGCTCGTTGTACTCGCCCGACGGGAAACGCGCGATCAGGCGCTGGTAGGCCTTGGTGGCGGCCGCATAGTCGGTGTTCTGCAGCGAGGCATGCGCATTGTCGTACAGCGCGACCAGCGGCATCGTGTCGATGGTGTCCCTTTTCGACTTGAACATCGAACATGCGCTCATCGAGACGACGAGCGCGAGCACCACAAGCACTTTGAGTACAGGCAATTTGGGCATCGGCAGCGTGGGCGAGTCGATCGTTGGGCGCATAAGGAAAGAATTCGGATGTTTGAGCGAAAAGGCATGATAGCCGAAACCGGCCACAGCCCGCGGAAGCCGGCATGACCACGATCCGGCACGAAGCGGAGGTACCACTGGGCGCGGCGGGACGCAGGTTCGACCAGGCGCTGGCCGAGATGTTCCCCGACTACTCGCGCTCACGGCTCAGCGGCTGGATCAAATCCGGTGCGGTGACCCTGGACGGCGCGCCCGCGCCACCGCGGCAGCTGCTGCGCGGCGGCGAGCGGGTGCAGCTGCGGGTGGAGCTGGAAAACGAGGTGGCCAGCGCGGCGGAGGACATCGCGCTGGCCATCGTGCACGAGGACGAGCACCTGCTGGTGCTGGACAAGCCGGCCGGGCTGGTGGTCCACCCCGGCGCCGGCAACCCGGCCGGCACCCTGCTCAACGCGCTGCTGCACCACGACCCGCGGCTGGCCGAGCTGCCGCGCGCCGGCATCGTGCACCGGCTGGACAAGGACACTTCCGGCCTGATGGTGGTGGCGCGGACCCTGCCGACCTACACCGCGCTGGTCGACCTGCTGTCGCGCCACGAGGTGGAGCGCCAGTACGAGGCGGTGGTGCTGGGCACGCTGGTGGCCGGCGGCACGGTGGATACGCCGATCGGGCGCAGCCTGGGCGACCGCCTGCGCCAGGCGGTGCGCGACGAGGAAGACGGCAAGCGCGCGGTGACCCACTACCGCGTGCGCGAACGTTTCCGCGCGCACAGCCTGCTGCAGTGCCGGCTGGAAACCGGCCGCACCCACCAGATCCGCGTGCACCTGGCGCACATCGGCCACCCGCTGGTCGGCGACCCGCTGTACGGCGGCGGCCTGAAGCTGCCCAAGGGCGCCAGCGCGGAGCTGGCCGCCGCCCTGCGTGGCTTCCGTCGGCAGGCGCTGCACGCCGAGCAACTGGCGTTCATCCACCCGGCCACCGGCGAGGCGATGTCGTTCGGCGCGGAGCGGCCGGCCGACCAGCAGCGGCTGATCGAGGCGCTGCGTGCCGATCTGGCCGAACACGGTTCGGATCACTACTGAAGCAAGGGGGAACGGATGACCGGCATTGCGGGTGTGCGATGCTTCTCGAATCCCGAATCCCGAATCCCGAATCCCGAATCCCGAAAAAATGACCGATACCTGGATTTTTCCCGACTGGCCGGCTCCATCGCGCATCCACGCGGCGGTCACCACCCGTCTGGGGCCGGGCATCTCGGCGCCGCCGTTCGAGCGTTTCAATCTCGGCCTGCGCAGCGGTGACGACCCCGACGCCGTGCAAGCCAATCGCAGCGCGCTGCAGCAGGCCTTGCGGCTGCCGTCGGCGCCGCGCTGGCTGCGCCAGGTGCACGGCGTCAACGTGGCCCAGCTGGGGCCGCTGCTCGGTGCGGACGAGCCGCAGGCGGATGCGGCGGCCTCGCATGTCCCCGGCACGGTGCTGGCCATCCTCACCGCCGACTGCCTGCCGGTGCTGTTCTGCGCCGACGACGGCCGCGAGATCGGCGCGGCCCATGCCGGCTGGCGCGGCCTGGCTGCCGGCGTGCTGGAGGCCACCCTGACCCAGCTGGAAACCCCGCCGGCGCGGCTGCTGGCCTGGCTGGGGCCGTGCATCGGCGCGGCTTCCTACGAGGTGGGCGAGGAGGTGCGCAGCGCCTTCGTGGCATCCGATGCCGGCGCCGCGGACTGCTTCGCGGCCACCCGTGCCGGACACTGGCTGTGCGACCTCGCCGCCCTGGCGCGGCGCCGGCTGCAGGCCGCCGGCGTCCAGCGCATCCACGGCGGCGGCTTCGACACGCTGGCCGATCCGCGCTTCTACTCCTACCGCCGCGAAGGCGCTCGCAGCGGCCGCTTCGCCAGCCTGGTCTGGTTCGCCGACAGCTGAGTCGTGGCCGGCTGTTGACGCCACGTCGTCATGCCGTTTGCTTGAATCGCTACCCGTTGTCCGCATCTAGCTGGGCAGTGGCGACGACGTCTGCCAGAACCTCTCACCTCTTGCGGGGGATTACTCATGCGAATGGACAAACTCACCTCGCGCTTCCAGCAGGCGCTGGCCGACGCGCAGTCGCTGGCCGTGGGCCGCGACCACAACATGCTCGAACCGGTGCACGTGATGGCCGCGCTGCTCGGCCAGCAGGGCGGCTCGACCGCGCCGCTGCTGACCCAGGCCCAGGTCAACGTGCCGCTGCTGACCCAGCGCGTCAACGACCTGCTGGAACGGCTGCCGAAGGTCAGCGGGCAGGAAGGCAACATCAACCTGGGCAACGACCTCAACCGGCTGCTCAACCTCACCGACAAGCTGGCGCAGCAGCGCGGCGACCAGTTCATCGCCAGCGAGCTGTTCGTGCTGGCGGCGCTGGAGGACAAGGGCGAACTGGGCGCGGCGCTGAAGGCGGCGGGCGCGACCAAGGCGAACCTTGAGGCGGCGATCGAGAAACTGCGCGGCGGCGAGAAGGTGCAGAGCGAGAATGCCGAGGAGCAGCGCCAGGCGCTGGAGAAATACTGCATCGACCTCACCGCGCGCGCCGAGTCGGGCAAGCTCGATCCGGTGATCGGCCGCGACGAGGAGATCCGCCGCACCATCCAGGTGCTGCAGCGGCGCACCAAGAACAACCCGGTGCTGATCGGCGAACCCGGCGTGGGCAAGACCGCGATCGTCGAGGGCCTGGCCCAGCGCATCATCAAGGGCGAGGTGCCCGAAGGGTTGCGCGACCGCCGCGTGCTGGCGCTGGACATGGGCGCGCTGATCGCCGGCGCGAAGTTTCGCGGCGAGTTCGAGGAGCGCCTGAAGGCGGTGCTGAACGACCTGGCCAAGAACGAAGGCCAGATCATCCTGTTCATCGACGAGCTGCACACCATGGTCGGCGCCGGCAAGGCCGAAGGCTCGATGGACGCCGGCAACATGCTGAAGCCGGCGCTGGCGCGCGGTGAGCTGCACTGCATCGGCGCCACCACGCTGGACGAGTACCGCAAGTACATCGAGAAGGACGCCGCGCTGGAGCGCCGCTTCCAGAAGGTGTTCGTGGGCGAGCCGTCGGTGGAGGACACCATCGCGATCCTGCGCGGCCTGAAGGAGCGCTACGCGGTGCACCACGGGGTGGAGATCACCGACCCGGCGATCGTCGCCGCGGCCACGTTGTCGCACCGCTACATCGCCGACCGCCAGCTGCCGGACAAGGCGATCGACCTGATGGACGAGGCGGCTTCGCGCATCCGCATGGAGATCGACTCCAAGCCGGAGGAACTGGATCGCCTCGAGCGCCGACTGATCCAGCTGAAGATCCAGCGCGAAATGCTGAAGAAGGAGAAGGACAGCGAGTCGAAGCAGCGCCTGGCCGATCTCGAAACCGACATCGGCAAGCTCGAGCGCGAGTTCTCCGACTTGAACGAGATCTGGAAATCCGAAAAGGCCGCGCTGCAGGGCACGACCAGGGTGAAGGAGCAGATCGAGCAGGCGCGGCAGGAACTCGACGCCGCGCAGCGCCGGCAGGACTACGCCAAGATGAGCGAGATCCAGTACGGCAAGCTGCCGGCGCTGGAGAAGCAGCTGGCCGCGGCACAGGCTGCCGAAACGCAGGATTTCAAGTTGGTGCAGACCCGCGTTACCGCCGAGGAAATCGCCGAGGTGGTCAGCCGCTGGACCGGCATCCCGGTCAGCAAGATGCTGGAGGGCGAGCGCGACAAGCTGCTGCACATGGAGGACGAGCTGCACAAACGCGTGGTCGGCCAGGATGAGGCGGTGCACGCGGTGTCCGATGCGATCCGTCGTTCCCGTGCGGGCCTGTCCGACCCGAACCGGCCGAACGGCTCGTTCCTGTTCCTCGGCCCCACCGGCGTGGGCAAGACCGAGCTGTGCAAGGCGCTGGCCGAGTTCATGTTCGACACCACCGACGCGATGGTGCGCATCGACATGAGCGAGTTCATGGAGAAGCACTCCGTCTCGCGCCTGGTCGGTGCCCCGCCGGGCTACGTCGGCTACGAAGAGGGCGGCTACCTCACCGAGGCGGTGCGCCGCCGGCCGTACAGCGTGATCCTGCTGGACGAGGTGGAGAAGGCGCACCCGGACGTGTTCAACATCCTGCTGCAGGTGCTCGACGACGGCCGCCTCACCGACGGTCAGGGCCGCACGGTGGATTTCCGCAACACGGTGATCGTGATGACCTCGAACCTCGGTTCGCAGATGATCCAGGACGAGGTCGAGAGCAACGGCAGCGACGACGCCGAGGCGCAGTACACGCGCATGAAGGCGTCGGTGCTGGGCGTGGTGCAGGCGCACTTCCGCCCGGAGTTCATCAACCGGCTCGACGAGATCGTGGTGTTCCGCCCGCTGGACAAGAGCCAGATCCGCGCGATCGCGAAGATCCAGCTCGAATACCTGGAGAAGCGCCTGGCCGAGCGCCAGCTGAAGCTGGACGTCGGCGACGACGCACTGGCCTTGCTCGGCAACGTCGGCTTCGATCCGGTGTACGGCGCGCGGCCGCTGAAGCGGGCGATCCAGCAGCAGCTGGAGAATCCGCTGGCGAAGCAGATCCTCGAAGGCCGCTTCCAGTCGGGCGACACGGTGAAGGTCGCCGCCGAGGGCAGGCAGCTGGTGTTCCGCAAGGCATGAGTCGGGCCGCGGGCATGCCCGCGGCAGCGTGCGGCGGCCGGGAAGGTCCGGCCTGCCGCACAGTGCGCCCGGCGGTCAGTCGAGGTCCAGCGTCTTCTTGCCGTCGTCGCGGCGGCGCCGTTCCTTCTGCCGATAGCGGGCTTCGCCACCGTCACGCTTGACCATGGTGCAGTCCAGGTAGTCGGTGGCTTCGATCAGCGCTGCGCGCACCGCCTTGCTGGCCGGGGTCTTCTTCGCATGGGCGAAGTCGCCGCCGACGCCGCTGACGTAGCCGTGCAGGTCGACGCCGCCACTGCAGCTGCGTCCTTCGACCAGGCTGACCCAGCTGCCACCGTGTTGTGCCGCCAAGGTCTGCAAGGCGACCAGGGTGCTCTGCTTGTCGCCGTTGAGGCTGGCGCCATTGACGAAGCCGCCGGATACCTTGCCCTGCCAACCGCCAGCGTGTTCCAGTCCGCCTCCTACAAATTGCCTTCCTGGTCGATGGCTATCCGTTCCGCGTCAGCACCTTCCGGCTCAGGGCATCAGAGCGCGTAATCCAGGCCGATTTTTCCGAAATGGCCTCCGGCCTGTTGCAACCGGAACGCATCGGCCATATCGCGCAGTGCGAAACTGCGGTCGATTACCGGGCGGATGCCGGTGGCCTCAATGGCGCGCACCAGTGCGATCTGGTGCTGGCGGTTCCCGACACCGATGCCGCTGACGCGCTGTTGGCGCAGCATCAGTTCGACCGTCGGCACCACATCGGCAACGCCCGTGAGAGCACCGATCAGTGCGATGTGCCCGCCGACACGCGCGGAACGCATCGACTGCGTCAGCGTGCCGGGGCCGCCCACTTCGATGACGTGATCGACGCCACGCCCGCCGGTGATCTCCAGCACCTGCTTCGACCATTCGGGGTGCTGGCGGTAGTTGATGCCGTAATCGGCACCCAGCGCAGCGGCGCGGGCAAGCTTTTCCTCTGAGGATGAGGTCACGATCACTGTCGCGCCTGCGGCCTTCGCCAGTTGCAGCGCAAAAATCGACACGCCGCCAGTGCCCAGCGCCAGCACGGTGTCGCCGACTTTCAGGCCGCCTTCGACCACCAGTGCGCGCCAGGCGGTCAGCCCGGCGGTGGTCAGCGTGGCCGCCTCCACATGGCTGTACCCGCGCGGCGCATGGGTGAAGGCCGTAGCTGGTCGCACCACCGCCTCGCGGGCATAACCGTCGATGCCGTCGCCGGGGGTTGCAGCGAAACCGGCCGCGACCGGGCCTCCGGCCAGCCATTGCGGATAGAAAGTAGAAACGACGTGATCGCCGACGGCGAACTCATGCACATCGGCACCGACTGCTTCGACCACGCCGGCACCATCGGACAAGGGGATACGACCGTCCTCTACCGGCATCCGCCCCAGCACCACGTCCAGGTCATGAAAATTGAGGGAACTGGCGTGCAGCCGCACGCGGATTTTACCGGCACCAGGTGCGCCGGGATCCGCGCTGTCGGTGTATTCGAGATGCTCCAACCCGAAAGGGCGACGAAGATGGATGGCTTTCATGTGCGGACGGACTTCCGGATCGACTAGCATGCAGAGCATGAAATGTATGACCGTTCTTGCGAATGTGGAAGTACGCACCTTCAGGTTAGTGATATGAGCCGCTCTGTGAGTGAAAAGGCACCTGTCCCGGTCGACCAGGCGAACGAATCGAGTGGCAACCTCACACTGACTGCGCGTGTCAGACGCGGAGATCTGTTCACCGGAAATTGCGAGTCGCGCGAGGTGTTCGCCCACATCACCAGCCTGTGGGGCGTGCTGTGCCTGATCGCCTTGCGCGAGGGCACCCTGCGTTACGGCGAACTGCGCCGAAAGGCCTCTGGGATCAGTGAAAAAATGCTGGCCCAGACCCTTCAGCGCCTTGAGGGGGATGGATTGGTTCGCCGCACGTCCTATCCGGTCATTCCTCCGCATGTCGAATATGACCTCACCCCATTGGGCGAGGAAGCGGCTGCGCATGTGGCCGCGCTGGCGGACTGGCTCGAAGTCAATTTTCCCCGCATACGGGAAGCGACTGGGCAAAACAAGAATCCAGATTGATTTTCTGCTGGAGCGCCCCCGATCACCGCAGCGTGGGTCATTACCCTACTGATGACCCACACCGCCGCTGCACATCGTCGCGGCGGGTTGCTGGCCTAACCGCTGTTCGATCACCGGCCGCCACGGCACTGGGCTGAATCCATGCCATCATCGAGCAGCGCATAGCGCCCGCTGGTGAGCATCACGGAACGCCGGTAGATGCCGGCCACGCGCTGCCCGCGCCGTTGCGTGTCGGGCGTGTTGCGCAGCTTGGAGCAGTCCTCCATGGACTTCGTGCATAGCTCCTTGACCGTGGGAGCTTTGCGCGATGCCGCCTGGTCAGCGGATGGGTCGCCACCCCGGCGAACCTGAGCCAGCCGAGCTTCGGTGTAGTCCAGCAAAGTTCGGTGCTGGAGTCATGGCGAAATGAAAAAGCCCCGGACTTGCCGGGGCTCTGTTCCGCCTGCGTGGCACAGGCCTACCAGCGGTACGCTACCTTGCCGTAGACGTAGGCGCCGTTGAAGCCGAACGGCGAGCTCGAGCTGTACGGCAGGATGCCCGAGATGCTGTTGGCGGCGATCACCTTGTCCGGGTATTCGTTGAACACGTTGTCCGCGCCGAGGGTGAAGGTCCACTGGTCCAGCGTGTAGTCGCCGGCCAGGTCCAGCACCCACTTCGCGGCGAAGGTCTGGTCGTTGGCCGGCTT
This sequence comes from Rhodanobacter sp. FW106-PBR-R2A-1-15, assembly GCF_058789735.1. Classification (NCBI taxonomy): domain Bacteria; kingdom Pseudomonadati; phylum Pseudomonadota; class Gammaproteobacteria; order Lysobacterales; family Rhodanobacteraceae; genus Rhodanobacter; species Rhodanobacter sp. FW106-PBR-R2A-1-15. The sequence goes on from NZ_JBYTEM010000005.1 coordinate 11,078, forward strand.
GTTGTTCAGCACGGTGAACTTGCCGTAGCGCGACAGCGTGGAGCGCAGGCCCCAGTGGCCGAGTGTCCAGTCGCCGCCGAGGGTCAGCTTGTCGCGGGGCGCGCCGACCGTGATGCGGCCTTTCTCCGTGCGTCCGATGCGCTGCAGGTTCAGCCCGTTCTGCGCCAGGATCGCCGGGTTCGGCCGCGTGTTGAGGATGTCGGTCTTGTTGTAGTTGTAGCCCAGCGTGAGGTTGAGCCCGCCGCCGGCCAGCTCGGTGCGCCAGCTGCCCACGATGTCCACGCCGCGGGTACGCGTGTCCACCGCATTGGTGAAGTAGCGCCCGCCGGTGACGCCGGGGAAGCCGTGCGCGGTGAGGTAGTTGGTGACGGCGGTGCCGGTGAGGTTTTCCGACAGCACGATGCGGTCGCCGATGCGGATCTGGTAGGCATCGACGGTCAGCGCGGTGCGGTCGGTGGGCTGCAGCACCAGGCCCAGGCTGTAGTTCACCGACTTCTCCGCCTTCAGCGGTTCGGCGCCGAAGGCGCGCCCGACCGGGCTGTTCACCGGGAACGTGCGCACCTCGTAGGGCACGCTGCTGATGAACACGGTCGAGGTGGTGGAGTAGTCCTGCTGGGCCAGCGATGGCGCGCGGAAGCCGTTCGAGGCGGTGGCGCGCAGCGCGACCTTGTCGGTGAACGCGTAGCGGGCCGACAGCTTGCCCGAGGTGGTGTTGCCGAAGTCGCTGTATTTCTCGTGGCGTACGGCCAGCGAGCCGCTCAGCTGCTGGGTGAGGTCTGCGTCCAGCTCGCCGTACACGGCGTAGCTGTGACGGCTGTTGGAGTTGGCGTCGGACGGACGGAAGCCGGGGAATACCTGCGAGCCGCCGCCGAAATACGAGCTGGGGTCGCCGGCGTCGATGGTGTAGTTCTCGTGGCGGTATTCCCCGCCGAACGCCAGGGTCAGCGGGCCGGCCAGACCGCCCACCTCGAAGTCGCGCGAGAAATCCGCGTTGAGCAGTTTCTCGGTGTTGTTCAGCCGGCCGGCGTAGAAATGGGTGGGGCTGGTGGGGCCGAGCTGGGTGTTGAGGCTGTGGTTGACGTCGAACTGCAGGCTGTTCTTGCCGTAGTTGCCGCTGAGGTCCCAGTGCCAGTAGTTCGCCGTGGTGCCGCGGATGCCGGCGACGAAGGCGCGGTCCTTGGAGGTGGTGGCGATCAGCGGCAGGAAGCCGTCGGGGTAGATCGCGCGGATGTTGCGGCGGTCCAGGCCCGGACGGTAGAAGCCGGCGGATTCCGCGTCGCGGTTGTTGGCGTTGGCGAACGCGTAGACGTTGACGTTCGGCGACAGGTCGTACTGGCTGTTGAGGAACACCGACTGGTGGGTGACCTCGGGATCGCCGAAGCGCTGGTTGACGCGGGCGTAGCTGGGGTCGGCCGGGTTGCGCAGGTCCGGCCCGGCACGGTCGGTGTAGCCGTCCTTGCCCACCGCGGCGGCCACGCGCAGCCAGCCGTTCTGGCCGAGGTGGAAGCCGATGTCGCCGCTGCCTTCGCGCTGCAGGCCGTCGCCGGCGCTGTACTGGCCCACGCTGGCAGCCACGCTGCCGCCGTCGGCGCCGTCCTTCAGCATGATGTTGATCACCCCGGCGATCGCGTCGGAACCATACTGCGCGGCGGCGCCGTCGCGCAGCACCTCGATGCGCTTCACCGCGGTGATCGGGATCGCGTTGAGGTCCACCGGCGAGGAGCCGCGGCCCTGGGTGCCGTTGAGGTTCACGATGGCGCCGGTATGGCGGCGCTTGCCGTTCACCAGCACCAGCACCTGGTCGGGCGACAGGCCGCGCAGCTGCGCCGGGCGCGAGCCGTCGGTGCCGTCGGTGAGCGAAGGGCGCGGGAAGTTCAGCGAGGGCAGCAGGCGCGACAGCGCGGTGGCCAGCTCGGTGGTGCCGGTGCCCTGCAGGTCGGCCGGGTTCAGCACGTCGATCGGCGCCAGCGACTCGCCGGCGGTGCGGTTGGACACGCGCGTGCCGGTGACCACCACGGCATCCAGGCTCTTGGCCTTGGTCGGGGCGGGCTGGGCGACGTCCTGTGCGGCGACGTTGCCGGCCAGGGCCAGCAGCACCGCGGCGGGCAGCCACGCCAGGGCGATCGGGTTGGAACGTTTGCTCATGGAAACTCTCCGGTTCGTGATTTGCCGCGGCGCAGCAAATGCAGACTAGTGACGCACCATCGCTTCGTCAATAGACGTATAGACGTCTATCAGTCCAAATGCCTCAACGACCCCTTCGCATGCAATCGGGCGAACCCGCAGCGGCAGGCTGCCGCCGGCGCTCGGCACGGATCTGCAGGCTACTCCGGTGCGCAGAACGCCCGCCATGTGCCGCCTGCTGCATTGAAATCCGGCCGCACACCCCGATAATGGTCCATTGCCGGCCGCGCGATGGCCGGCGTGCCCGGAGTTCCCATGCCCATCTACGAGTTCGAATGCAGCCATTGCGGTCACCGTTTCGACCGGCTGCAGAAGTTGTCCGACGCCGATCCCACCATCTGCCCCGCCTGCGATGCGCCGCACTTGCGGCGGATGGTCAGCGCGCCGTCGTTCCGTCTTGCCGGCAGCGGCTGGTACGAGACCGACTTCAAGAAGAACGGCGAGAAGAAACACAACCTCGCCGGCGACGCCGGCCAGCCCAGCACGGCGGCGGCCCCTGCCGCGGCGCCGGCGACGGCCTCCAGCGACACCGCCGGCAGCGCCAGCTGAACCGGCGAAACCTCCGCCCGGTTGGCGTATTCCGACGCGGGATATGCTGATTCCGCAAGACCCCGGCGGGGTGCCGGCGTCGGAGCGGGCGAGGAGGCGGCAATGCGTGCAATCGGCGGGTGGATGGTCGGGGTCGTCGCGGCTGCGCTGACGGGTGGACTGCTGGGCATGGCGACGCCGGTCCGGGCGCACTCGGACGCACCGGTGCGCTGCGTGAGCAACGACGGCCACTACGCGCGCTGCGCCGTGCCATGGCGATACGTCGAGCTGTACAGGCAGGAGTCGAAGGCCGCCTGCATTCGCGGCGAGAGCTGGGGCATGGACTACGACACGCTGTGGGTCGACCGCGGCTGCCGCGGCCTGTTCGGTCCGGCCGACCGCGGTGGCTACGGCTACGGCGACCGAGGCCGCTACAACGATCCTGATGATCATTACGCCCCGGGCGATCGCTACGACGACCGCTACGACGACGACCGTGGCGGCTGGCGTCCCGGTCCCGGCTGGGATCGCCGGATCAGCCTGCAGTGCGACAGCAACCAGAAGAAGTACCAGCTGTGCCAGGTCGACGTGGGCTACGGCCGCGTGCGGCTGGGGCGGCAGCTTTCCGACGCGAATTGCGTGGAGGGCTACAGCTGGGGCTGGAACCGCGCCGGGGTGTGGGTGGCGCACGGCTGCCGCGGCCAGTTTCTGGTCGACCGGCGCTGGTAGCGCGGCGCGCCGCATTGCGCGGCAGTGGTAGACTTCGCGGTCTTTTCCCTCTGCCTGAAGTCGCCGCGGCGACGCCGGAGTTCCAACGCATGCGCACGCATTACTGCGGCCTCATCGACGAGGCGCTGATCGGCCAGACCGTCACCCTGTGCGGCTGGGTCAACAAGATCCGCCTGCAGGCGCATGTGGCGTTCGTCGACCTGCGCGACCACGAGGGGCTGGCGCAGGTGGTGGTCGATCGCGACAACGCCGCGGCGTTCGCCGTCGCCGGCGAGCTGGGCTACGAGTACTGCCTGCGTGTCACCGGCACGATCCGTCCGCGGGTGTCGATCAACGACAAGCTGAAGACCGGTACGGTCGAGCTGCTGGCCGACAGCGTCGAGGTGCTCAATGCCGCCAAGGACCTGCCGTTCGCGCTGCACGAGAGCCCGAACGAGGACCTGCGGATGACCTACCGCTACCTCGACCTGCGCCGCCCCGAGATGCAGGCGATGATGCGCAAGCGGATCAAGCTGGTGCAGGCGCTGCGCCGCTACCTCGACGCACGCGGCTTCCAGGACATCGAGACGCCGATCCTGACCAAGGCCACGCCCGAGGGCGCACGCGACTACCTGGTGCCCAGCCGCGTGCATCCGGGCCAGTTCTACGCTTTGCCGCAGTCGCCGCAGCTGTTCAAGCAGATCCTGATGGTGGCCGGCTTCGACCGCTACTACCAGATCGCCCGCTGCTTCCGCGACGAGGACTTGCGCGCCGACCGCCAGCCGGAGTTCACCCAGCTCGACCTGGAGTTCGCCTTCGTCGAAGAGAAGGACGTGCAGGATTTCGTGGAGGAGCTGATCCGCCACGTGTTCAAGGAAGTGCAGGGCGTCGAACTCGATGCCGCGTTCCCGCGCATGACCTGGGCCGAGGCGATGCGTCGCTTCGGCTCGGACAAGCCGGACCTGCGCATCGCGCTGGAGCTGGTCGACGTGGCCGACGTGCTGAAGCACGTCGAGTTCAAGGTGTTCGCCGAGCCGGCCAACGATCCCGCCGGCCGTGTCGCCGCGTTGCGCGTGCCCGGCGGCAGCACGTTGTCGCGCAAGGACATTGACGGTCTGGCCGAATACGCCGCGCGCTACGGCGCGAAGGGGCTGGCCTGGCTCAAGGTCGAGGATCTGGCCAAGGGCCGCGAGGGGATCAATTCGCCGGTGGCGAAGTTCCTCGACGACGCGGCGCTGGACGGCGTGCTGAAAGCCACCGGCGCGCAGAGCGGCGACATCGTGTTCTTCGGCGCCGGTGCGTGGAAGACCGTCAGCGACTTCATGGGCGCGCTGCGGCTGAAGCTAGGCAAGGACCGCAGCCTGGTCGAGGACAGCTGGAAGCCGCTGTGGGTCACCGACTTCCCGATGTTCGAGTACGACGCCGAGGAGCAGCGCTTCGTGGCCCTGCATCATCCGTTCACCGCGCCGAAGGTGGATGACGCCGCCCAGCTGCGCGCCGATCCGCACAACGCGGTGAGCCGCGGTTACGACATGGTGTTGAACGGCAATGAGATCGGCGGCGGCTCGATCCGCATCCACCGGCCGGAGATGCAAAGCACGGTGTTCGAGTTGCTCGGCATCGGCGCGGAGGAGGCCGAGATGAAGTTCGGCTTCCTGCTCAAGGCGCTGAAGTTCGGCGCGCCGCCGCATGGTGGTCTGGCGTTCGGCATCGACCGCATCGCCGCGCTGATGGCCGGCACCGAGTCGATCCGCGACGTGATCGCGTTCCCCAAGACCACCAGCGCCCAGGACCTGATGACCGACGCGCCGTCGCCAGTATCCGACGCGCAACTGAAGGAGCTGTCGATAGCGACCGTCGAGAACAAGCCCTGAGGCTGGGGGCGCGCATCCTTGTCGGCGGCCGATGGTGGCGAGGCGCGTGATGACCGAATCCCGAATCCCGTATCCCGAATCCCGGCTCCCCGCGCACGTGATCCTGCTGCACGGCCTGTGGATGCGCGGCTTCGCGCTGTCCATGCTGCACCGGCGGCTGATCGAGGCGGGCTTCCGCGTGCACCGCTTCGATTACCTGAGCGTGGCGGCCACCCAGCAGCGCATCCTGGACCGGTTGCAGGCGCGTATGGCCGCGCTGGCGGGGGAGGCCGACGCGGTGCACCTGGTCGGTCACAGTCTCGGCGGCCTGCTGGCCCTGCGCGCGTGCCTGGACGGCAACCCGCCGCCCGGCCGCATCGTCTGCCTGGGCTCGCCGCTGAAGGGCAGCGCCGCCGCGCGCGGTTTCGCTGCCTGGGGCCGCGGTGGCGAGGTGCTGCTGGGGCACAACCGCGAACTGCTGCAACAGGGCTTCGAACGCTGGGACGGGCCACGTGAGGTCGGCGTGATCGCTGGGCGCCTGCCGCTGGGCCTGGGCGCCATGCTCGGCCACTTCGCTGGCGCGCACGACGGCACGGTGGCAGTGGAGGAAACCCGCCTGGCGGGGGTGACCGCGCACCGCGTGGTCGAGGCGAATCATATCGGCCTGCTGTTCTCGCAGGAGGTGGCGCGGCTGGTGGCGGAGTTCCTCCGGGATGGGCGGTTCACGGCGGTTCCCGGCTGAGGCGTCATGTCGCGGCACGGCGCGGCGGCGCGGCCGGCACGCGGGCCGAATTCGGGTAAAATTGGCCGCTTGTCCAATCGCTTCGTGCAGGAATCGCCATGGGTAGGGGACCGTCCATCGAAGGCCGCAAGAACGCCGAGGATGCCAGGCGCGCCAAGGTGTTCACCAAGCTGATCCGCGAAATTACCGTCGCCACCCGTTCCGGCGTGGCCGACCCTGGCGGCAACCCGCGCCTGCGTGCGGCGATCGACAAGGCCCTGTCGGCGAACATGACCAAGGACACCATCGAGCGCGCGGTCAAGCGTGGCTCCGGCGCCGAGGGCGGCGCCGACATGCAGGAGCTGCGCTACGAAGGCTACGGCCCGGCCGGCATCGCGCTGATCATCGAGAGCTTCACCGACAACCCCACCCGCACCGTGGCCGACGTGCGCTACGCGCTGACCAAGCACGGCGGCAACCTCGGCACCTCCGGTTCGGTGGCGTTCCAGTTCACCCGCTGCGGCGAGCTGGTGTTCGCCACCGGCGGCGACGCGGCGGCCGAGGAAAAGGTGCTGGAGGCGGCGCTGGAAGCTGGCGCCGACGACGTGCTCAACGAGCACGGCGAGAGCATCGTGCTGTGCACGCCGGAGCATTTCGAGGCGGTACAGCAGGGGCTGATTGCTGCCGGACTGAACGCCCAGCACGCCGGCGTGGTGATGCGCCCGAACAACCGCGTCGAAGTGCCGGAGGAAGCGCTGGAACAGCTGCTCGACCTGCTGGAGAGGCTCGACGCGTTGGACGACGTGAGCGAGGTGTCGCACAACGCCGCCTTGCCGGCGGCGTCGTGACGGGAACCGTGAACTGGGTTCCGGGGTTCGGTGCGAGCAAAGAGTCGACGGGTTCCGCTCGGCTCCGTTCACCATAGAAGTGAAGGCGCCAGCTGTGGCTTTTCCCGAATCCCGAATCCCGAATCCCGAATCCCGGCATGTGCGGATCATCGGCATCGACCCCGGCAGCCAGCGTACCGGCGTAGGCATCATCGACGTCGATGACGCCGGCCGGCTCGCGCACGTCTTTCACGGCGCGCTGGCCGTGGCCGGCGAGGCCACGTTTCCGCTGCGCCTGAAACGCATCTTTGACGAACTGTGTGACATCATCGCCGCCCATCGACCGACCGAGTGCGGGATCGAGCGCGTGTTCATGGCGCGCAATCCGGACTCGGCACTGAAGCTGGGGCAGGCACGCGGCGCCGCCATTTGCGCGGTGGTCAGCCAGGGGATCGTGGTGCACGAATACGCAGCAACCGAAGTGAAGCAGTCCGTGGTCGGCAGCGGCCGCGGCGACAAGACTCAGGTACAGCACATGATCGGCGTGCTGCTCGGCCTCAAGGGGCCGCTGCAGGCCGATGCCGCCGATGCGCTGGCGGTCGCGGTGGCGCATGCGCATACCCGCGCCAGCCTGGCCCGCGTCGGCATTCCGCGCACGGCCTGGAGGCGGCGCCGGTGAAGGCGACACCGAACCGGGCAGGGAGACGGCGCCGATGATCGGGCGTCTGCGCGGCATCCTGATAAGCAAGCAGCCACCCTCCCTGCTGGTCGAGGTGGGCGGCGTCGGCTACGAGGTCGAGGCGCCGATGTCGACGATCTACGACCTGCCTGGCCTCGGCAAGGAAGTGGTGCTGCTGATCCATCATGCGGTGAAGGAGGACAGCATCACGCTGTACGGCTTCCTGCACGAGGCCGAGCGCGTGCTGTTCCGCAACCTGCTGAAGGTCAGCGGGATCGGTGCGAAGATCGCGCTGGCGGTGCTGTCGGGCGTGTCCACCGACCACTTTGCGCGGCTGGTGCAGGCCGGCGACGTGGTCGCGCTGACCAAGATCCCCGGCATCGGCAAGAAGACCGCCGAGCGCATCGTGGTGGAGTTGCGCGACCGCGTGGACGGCCTGTCCGGCATGCCGGGCGCCGCGCTGCGCACGGCTGGTGCGCCGCTGGACGCCGCGGGCGAAGCCGCCGTGGCCTTGCAGCAGCTGGGTTACAAGCCGGCCGAGGTGGCGCGGCTGGTGCAGAAGGTTGCTGCCGATGGCGACGGCGCCGAGGCCATCATCCGCAAGGCGCTGCGCGCCGCGCTCGGAGCTTGATCGTGAGCCATCACCATCAGACTGTTCAACTCCTCACCCCCGCGGAGAACCGGCGCCGATTGCGGGCGCTGGCGCTCGGCGCGATCGGCGTGGTGTTCGGCGACATCGGTACCAGCCCGCTGTACACCATGAAGGAAACCCTCGGCACGCACGGCATGACGCCGACCGAGCCGGCGGTGCTGGGCGTGCTGTCGCTGGTGTTCTGGGCACTGATCATGGTGGTGTCGCTGAAGTACGTCACCTTCGTGATGCGCGCGGACAACAAGGGCGAAGGCGGCATCATGGCGCTGATGGCGCTGGCGCAGCGCTCGATGAGCGGCTCGGCGCGAGCACGCTGGGTGCTGGCCGGCATCGGCATCTTCGGCGCGGCGCTGTTCTATGGCGACGGCGTGATCACTCCGGCGATCTCGGTGCTCGGCGCGGTCGAGGGGCTGCAGGTCGCCGCGCCCGGTCTGGGCAGGTACGTGGTGTGGATCGCACTGGCGATTCTGCTGGGCATGTTTGCGGTGCAGCGGTATGGCACGCACAAGGTCGGCAAGGCGTTCGCGCCGGTGATGACGCTGTGGTTCGTGGTGCTGGCGGTGCTCGGCGGGCGCCAGATCATCGCCAATCCGCAGGTGCTGTACGCGGTCAATCCGCTGCATGCGGTGCGCTTCTTCCTCAGCCACGGCGATACCTCGTTCATCGCGCTCGGCGGCGTGGTGCTGGCGCTGACCGGCGCTGAGGCGTTGTACGCGGACATGGGCCACTTCGGCAAGAAGCCCATCCGGCTGGCCTGGTTCGGCTTCGTGCTGCCGGCGCTGCTGCTCAACTATTTCGGCCAGGGTGCGCTGCTGCTGGGCGACCCGCTGGCGATCTCCAGCCCGTTCTACCTGATGGTGCCCGAGTCGCTGCTGTACCCGATGATCGTGCTGTCGGCCGCCGCGGCGGTGATCGCGTCGCAGGCGGTGATCTCCGGCGCGTTCTCGATGACCCGCGAGGCGATGTCGCTGGGCTATTCGCCGCGGCTGGCGGTAGTGCATACCTCGCGCGAGATGTCCGGGCAAATTTTTGTACCGTGGGTCAACCGCATGCTGATGGTGCTGGTGATCCTGGCGGTGCTCGGCTTCCGCAGCTCCGACAACCTGGGCGCGGCCTATGGCATCGCGGTGACTGGCACGATGACCGTGACCACGGCGCTGGCGCTGGTAGTGGCGCGCAAGCGCTGGCACTGGAGCTGGTTCACGGTGGTGCTGGTCGGCGTGCTGTTCCTGATCATCGACCTGGCGTTCTTCGGCGCCAACCTGCTGAAGGTGGCGCACGGCGGCTGGTTTCCGCTGGTGCTGGGTGTGGTGGTGTTCAGCGTGATGACCACCTGGCGCCGCGGCCGCGAGCTGGTGGTGCGCGAGATCAAGCAGGGCGGCCTGGCGCTGGCGCCGTTCATCGAGAACATCGCCGAGTACCCGCCGTTGCGCGTGCCGGGCACGGCGATCTTCCTCACTGCGAACCAGCATGCCGTGCCGCATGCGCTGCTGCACAACCTCAAGCACAACAAGGTGCTGCACGAACGCAACGTGCTGCTGACGGTGGATACGCTGGAAACGCCGGTGGCCGAGGCCCACGAGCGCATCGCGATTACCCCGATGGGCGGCAACTTCTTCGGGCTGGAGCTGCGTTTCGGCTTCGCCGAGGACCCGAACATCCCGCTGGCGCTGACCCAGTGCTCGCGCGAGGGGCTTGGCTTCGACATGATGGACACCACCTTCTTCCTGTCGCGCGAAACCATCGTGGCCGACGCGCGCCGCCCCGGCATGGCGCTGTGGCGCGACAAACTGTTCGCGTTCCTGTCGCGCAACGCGATGCCGGCCACCGCGTTCTTCCAGATCCCCGGCAACCGGCTGATCGAGCTGGGGGCGCAGGTGGAGATCTGATTCGCGAAGCGAATCAGATCTCCACCGCGGCCCACGGATGGGCCGCACGCAGGCCGATCGCGGATGCGATCGACCTGCGGAGCCCCGGTCGGGCGTAGCCCGACCGGGGCGAGCCAAAGAAGTGCAGGAAAGCACTTCTTTGGCTCATGGGAACGGCTGCTCCTGCTCTTGATTCCCACTCCATTTCACCCACGCAAGTCGCCATAATGCCGGCATGACCGACCACCGCATCATCACCGCCGCCGCCCAGCTCGACGACGAGGCGCTGGAAGCCACCATCCGGCCGAAGCGGCTGGCCGAGTACCTGGGCCAGCAGGCGGTGCGCGAGCAGCTGTCGATCTACATCGAGGCGGCGAAGAAGCGCGGCGGGGCGCTGGACCACGTGTTGGTGTTCGGCCCGCCGGGACTGGGCAAGACCACGCTCAGCCATGTGATCGCGAACGAACTGGGCGTCAACCTGCGCTCCACCTCCGGCCCGGTGCTGGAACGCGCGGGCGACCTGGCCGCGCTGCTGACCAACCTGGAGGCGAACGACGTGCTGTTCGTCGACGAAATCCATCGCCTGTCGCCGCTGGTCGAGGAGGTGCTGTACCCGGCGATGGAGGATTTCCAGATCGACATCATGATCGGCGAAGGACCGGCCGCGCGCTCGATCAAGCTGGACCTGCCGCCGTTCACCCTGATCGGCGCCACCACCCGCGCCGGCATGCTGACCGCGCCGCTGCGCGACCGCTTCGGCATCGTGCAGCGGCTGGAGTTCTATACCGCCGACGAGCTCACCGCGATCGTGCGCCGTGCCGCGCGCATCCTGGGCATCGTCTGCGCGCCGGAAGGGGCGCAGGAGATCGCCCGCCGCTCGCGCGGCACGCCGCGCATCGCAAACCGCCTGCTGCGCCGGGTGCGCGACTATGCCGAGGTACGCGCCGGCGGCGAAATCACCCTGGCCGCGGCGCAGGCCGCGCTGGACATGCTGAAGATCGACCCGCAGGGTTTCGACGAACTGGACCGGCGCCTGCTCGGCCTGATCATCGAGAACTTCGACGGCGGCCCGGTCGGGGTGGAGTCGCTGGCCGCCGCGCTGAGCGAGGACCGCGGCACGCTGGAGGACGTGGTCGAGCCGTACCTGATCCAGCAGGGCTACCTGATCCGCACCGCCCGCGGCCGCATGGTCAGCGCCAGGGGCTGGCGCCACCTGGGGCTGGTTCCGCCGCCGCGGCAGGCGCAGCCCGCCGACCTGTTCGAGAGCGGAGCCGACGATGCCTGAGCTTGCCGCGAAGCCGTCCTTCCGCTGGAACGTACGGGTCTACTGGGAAGACACCGACGCCGGCGGAGTGGTCTATCACGCCGGCTACCTGCGTTTCATGGAGCGCGCCCGCAGCGAGTGGATGCGCGCGCTCGGTGTCGACCAGATGGCCTTCAAGCAGGCCACCGGGCTGGCCTTCATGGTGCGCGACATGCACATCGACTTCCTCAAGCCCGCCCTGCTGGATGATGAACTGTCGGTAACGGTCGACGTCGAAGAACGGCGCGCAGCCAGTATCCTGTTCGCCCAGACGATTACGGGAAAGGACGGCAGCTGCCTGGTCCGCGCCAGCGTGCGGGTGGCCTGCGTCGACCTCCAGCGCATGCGGCCGGCGCCGATTCCTGCCGACCTGATCCCGCAAGCCGCACCTCAAGACAACCCAAGCCGATAGGCGGAGCACCTGCAAGCAATGAACAGTGGACTGAATGTTTTCACGCTGATCGCGGATTCGAGCGTGCCAGTAAAACTGGTGCTGCTGATCCTGCTGGTGTTCTCGTTCCTGTCCTGGGTCATCATCATCCGCAAGTATTCGCAGACCAAGGCGGCGATGGAGAACGCCGAGGAATTCGAGGAGCGCTTCTGGTCCGGCGGTGACCTGGCCCAGCTGTTCCGCGAGGTCAGCAACCGCAACGGCGGCACCGGCGGCATCGAGAACATCTTCGAGTCGGGCTTCCGCGAATTTGCCCGCCAGCGCCAGCGCAAGACCCACGATTCGCGCAGCGCGATCGAGGGCTCCGAGCGCGCCATGCAGGTGGCCGGCACGCGCGAGATCGGCCGGCTCGAGCGCAACCTGGAATTCCTCGCCAACGTCGGCTCGATCAGCCCGTACGTGGGCCTGTTCGGCACCGTGTGGGGCATCATGGGTGCGTTCCAGGGCCTGGGCGACATGAAGGACGTGACCATCGCGGTGGTTGCGCCGCACATCTCCGAGGCCCTGATCGCCACCGCGATGGGCCTGTTCGCGGCGATCCCGGCGCAGTGGGCGTACAACCGCTACGCCACCAAGGTCGAGCGTATCGCTTCGCGCTACGACGTATTCCAGGAAGAGTTCTCCTCGGTGCTGCAGCGGCAGATCCAGACCGACGACGTCGCCTGAGCGGAGAGCGGCCATGCGAACCTCCGGGCGCCAGCGGCGCTACAAGCTCAAATCCGAGATCAACGTGGTGCCGTACATCGACGTGATGCTGGTGCTGCTGATCATCTTCATGGTCACCACGCCGATGATGAACTCCAGCGTCGACGTGCAGTTGCCGCAAGCCAACGCCAAGTCGCTGCAGCAGAAGAAGGACCCGGTGCTGGTCTCGGTGCTGCAGGACGGCCAGCTCTACCTGACCCTGAGCGGGGCGAAGAAGGAGCTGGTTGACGCCGACACGCTCAAGCTCAAGGTGGGCGCGTTCGTGCGCGAGAACCCCGAAGTCAGCGTGCTGGTCGGCGGCGACGAGCGCGGCAGCTACGGCGGCGTGTTCAAGGTGCTGGCCGACCTGCAGCAGGCTGGCGTGGCCAAGGTCGGCCTGATGGGTCAGCCGGGTCAGCCGGGCGGCCAGGGCAAGAGCGCCTCCGATGGACGAAAGTAAGGCGACGCCGAAGGCGGTCGTACTTTCCGCCGTCCTGCACATCGGCATCGTGGGGTTCCTGTTCCTCGCGGTGCTGCCGTGTTCCACCTACGAGAACGTGTTCGACGCGCTGCACCTGCCGACGTGGATGAACCCGATCACCTGCTCGAAGCCGCTGGAGCTGCAGGGGCCGATCATCGAGGCCACCCTGATCGGCCCCACCGGCAGCCCGCCGCCGAATGCGGTCAAGGTCAAGCCGGTACCCGATTCGACGCCGCCGCCACCGACGGTGCCGCCGCCGACCCCGCCCAAGATCGAGGCGCCGGAGGTGAAGACCCTGCCGCCGCCGCCCAAGCAGCCGGACCTCAAGGACCAGGAGCGGGTAGTGGAGGAGGCGGCGCTGAAGGCCGAGGAAGCCAAGCAGCTGCAGGAGGAAAAGCAGCGCCAGCGCCAGGCCGAGCTGGATGCGCAGGCGGCCAAGCAGAAACAGCAGAAACAGAAGCAGATCGACGACCTGATCGCCAAGATGGATGCCGCCGCGCAGCAGACCCGCAAGCTCGACAACCGGGCCAAGCAGGCCAAGCAGCAGCTGGAGGATCTGAAGAACGCCCAGGACAACGGCGCTCCCGACCTGCCCAACGCGGCACAGCGCCAGACCGGCAACAACAGCCTGAACAGCAACCTCGCCGACGAATATGCAGCGGCCATTCAGAATGCGGTCACGCCGAACTGGTTAAGGCCGGATAACATACCGTCTGTTCCGTGTCAGGTTCATATCGTGCAGTCGCCCGGCGGTGACGTGATGAGCGCCACCGTGGATTCCAGCTGCCCGTACGACGATGCTGGCCGGCGTTCGGTCGAGAATGCGGTGCTGCGTACCAAGACCTTGCCCTACAAGGGCTTTGAAAGCGTGTTCCAGCGCAACCTCACCTTCACCTTCAGGCCGCAATGATCAAGCCCATGCGCAAATCCAGCCCCAGCTTCGCCGCCATCCTGCTGGCCGTGGTGGCGTTGTTCGTTGCCGGCCCGGCCGCCGCCCAGTCGCTGAATGTCGACATCGTCGGCGGCGTCAAGACCGCCACCCCGATCGTGGTGGTGCCGTTCGCCCAGGCCGGCGGCGCGCCGCTGTCGACCGACGTGGCCGACGTGATGCGCAACGACTTCAACCGCTCCGGCAAGTTCCGCTCGCTGGCCAAGAGTGACATCGTGGAGTTCCCGTCCAAGGGCTCGGACATCAAGTTCGCCACCTGGCGGTTGCTCAAGCAGGACTACATCGTGGTCGGCAACGTCGCCGACGTCGGCAACGGCATGGTCCAGGTCGAGTACGAGCTGTGGGACGTCAACAAGCAGCAGAGCCTGCTGCACCAGCAGATGCCGCCGGCCCCGGCGGGCGACCTGCGTGGCGTGGCGCACCAGATCGCGGACATCATCTACCAGAAGATCACCGGCGTGCGCGGCGCGTTCTGGACCCGCATCGCCTACATCACCGCGGTGGGCCTGGGCAACCACACCACCTATTCGCTGATCGTGGCCGATTCGGACGGCTACAACCCGCAGGTGGTGGCGCGCTCGAAGGAGTCGCTGCTGACGCCGGCGTGGTCGCCCGACGGGCGCAAGCTTGCCTACGTCTCGTTCGAGAGCGGCAATTCGTCGATCTACGTGCAGGACATCACCACCGGCTCGCGCCAGCTGGTGGAATCCCACCCGCGGGGGATCAACGGCGCGCCGGCCTGGTCGCCCGACGGCAGCAAGCTGGCGGTGGCGCTGTCCTATGTCGGCAACCTGGAATTGTTCGTGCTGGATCTGGCCAGCCGGCGCGAAACCCGCCTGACCAACAGCCTGTCGATCGACACCGAGCCGGTCTGGGCGCCCGACGGCCAGAGCATCTATTTCACCTCCGATCGTTCCGGCCGGCCGCAGATCTACCAGGTGCCGGCCAGCGGCGGTACGCCGCAGCGGATCAGCTTCCAGGGCCAGAGCAATCTGAATGCCGATGTGAGCTACGACGGCAAGCAGATCGCCATGGTGCAGGGCAACGGGAACGTGTATCGTATTACCATCATGGATCGCAGCCTGGGTGACCAGGTGCGTTTCCTCTCGCCGGGTCCGATCGACGAGTCCCCGAGTTTTGCTCCGAATGCCAGCATGCTGCTTTACGCCGCTACCGAAGGACGTCGCGGCGTGTTGTATGCCGTATCGGCTGACGGTCTGGTTCGCCAGCGCCTCGTGCTTTCCGATGGCGACGTGCGCGAGCCCGCCTGGGGGCCCTTCCGGCAACGTTGATTTTCCAGGCTGCCGCGCGCGAGTGCGGCGGCCTGATGCCCAGGGAGTGGGCCCGAACGGCGCTGCGAGGCGCGTTTCGGTTTCCGGCCATGGCGCTTTGCCGCGCCAGCAGCCAGTCAGGGCGACCGTGCAGAACCATGCACAATCGACCTCTCAAGTGTCAAAATAACAGCCGGACAACCGGCGTCAGCTGTCCCGTAACCCAGTCGTCATCGTTTGTCGGAACTCAACCCGTAAGGAACGTCACCATGAATAAGACCGTTCGCGTCGCCCTGGTCGCCCTGCTCTGCGTGGGCGCGGCCGCTTGCTCCAAAAAGCAGGAAGTCAAACCCCAGCCCGCCCCGGAGCAGGCTGCTCCGGTTCAGGCTCCCGTCTCCGACGGCAAGTACACCCCCGCCGACCTCGATACCGATGCCTGCCTGCGTCAGCGCGTCGTGTACTTCGATTTCGACAAGACCGAGATCAAGCCGGAGTTCCAGCAGATCATGGCTTGCCACGCCAAGTACCTGCAGGATCGCCCGACCTCGCACGTCCGTCTCGAAGGCAATGCCGACGAGCGCGGTTCGCGCGAGTACAACCTCGGCCTCGGCGAGCGTCGCGGCAATGCCGTCTCCGACGCGCTGCAGGCCAACGGTGGCTCGGCCAGCCAGCTGGAAGTGATCAGCTACGGCAAAGAAAAGCCGGTGTGCCGTGAGCACAACGAGGATTGCTGGAGCAAGAACCGCCGCGTCGAGATCGTCTACACGGCGCGGTAATGACGAAGCGACTGGCTAACAGCTTTGCAGCCAGGTTCAGCATGGCGGGCGCGGTCGCGTCCGCCATGCTGTTCGCGTTCCCGGCATTCGCGCAGGATTCGCGGTTGAGTCTCGCCGATCGCGTCGCGCGGCTGGAACAGCAGGCACAGAACAAGGACCAGTCCGGCACCGGCATGGTCAACCAGATGCAGCAGTTGCAAGCACAGGTGCAGCAGTTGCAGGGGCAGGTCGAGGAGCTGCAGCACCAGCTGCAGACGCTCGACGACAAGAACAAGGCCCAGTACACCGATCTCGACGCCCGCTTCGGGAGGCTCGAGGGCGGGGCGACGGGCGCTGCCGCGGCGGCGGGCAACAACCCGCAGGCGCAGGCGCAGGCGCAGGCCGGCGGCCAGGCTGCGGCGGCGACTGCCGCTGCCACCGGCAACCCCGCGGCCGCCCAGCCCGCCGCGAAGGCCGGCAACAATGGCGCCGCCGCCGCCGATCCGGCAGCGGCCCAGGCCGCCTACGACGTGGCCTTCAAGGCGATTCGTGCGGGCAATTACGTGGAAGCCTCGCGCGAGTTCCGCAGCTTCATCCAGCAGTATCCGAACCATGCGCTGGCGCCGAACGCCTGGTACTGGCTCGGCGAGTCGTACTACGCCACCACCAATTATCCGGTCGCGCTGGAATCGTTCCAGCAGTTGCTCAGCCAGTTTCCGCAGAGCGACAAGGCGGCCGACGCGCTGCTCAAGGTCGGCTACAGCCAGCTGGAACTCAAGCAGACCGCGGCGGCGAAGGCCACGCTGGCTCAGGTCACCGCCAAATATCCGGGCTCCAAGGCGGCCAGCCTGGCCCAGGAGCGCCTGCAGCGCCTGCAACTGCAGTCGGGCAACTGAGCGGGTAACGATATGAGCGGCCATGACGCGCGCGAGGCGTCCGGCACGCCTGCCGCGGTGGTTGCCGAGCGCCTGCGCATCACCGAGATCTTCCACTCGATCCAGGGCGAAGCCGACGCGATCGGCTGGCGTACCGTGTTTGTGCGTCTCACCGGCTGCCCGTTGCGTTGCGTCTGGTGCGATACCGAGTATGCGTTCCACGGCGGCAACTGGCGCGCGATCGACGACATCCTCGCCGAGGTCGCCACGCATGGTGCAAAGCATGTGTGCGTGAGCGGCGGCGAGCCGCTGGCGCAGAAGCGCTGCCTGATCCTGCTGCGCAAGCTGTGCGATGCCGGTTACCAGGTCTCGCTGGAAACGTCCGGCGCGCTGGATGTTTCCGCAGTCGATCCGCGCGTGCACAAGGTGATGGACCTGAAGGCGCCGGGCTCGGGCGAGAGCGCGCGCAACCTGTGGTCGAACCTCGACCACCTGCTGCCGCACGACCAGGTCAAGATCGTCATCGCCAGTCGCGCCGACTACGAGTGGGCGTGCGCGGTGCTGGCCGAGCGTACGCTGGCGGCTCGCTGCATGGTGTTGTTCTCGCCGGTGTGGGGCAAGGTCGAGCCGCGCGAACTGGCCGAATGGATCATCGCCGACAAGTTGCCCGTGCGTTTCCAGCTGCAGCTGCACAAGCTGCTGTGGAACGACGCGCGAGGAAAATAGGCGAGTGGAGAGGAGTGGGAAGGGAGGTGCGCAGCGCACTTTCCACTCACTTTTCGTTCCTCTTCACGCACTCCTGTTCTACGCGCTGTGGCCTGTGTCGCCGCGTGCGCTTTCCGGCCGGTGACCGGCCGTACCCCAATGGATGAAACCCATGTCTGAAACACTTCCCCGCAAGGCCGTCGTGCTCGTCTCCGGCGGCATGGATTCGGCCGTCACCATCGCCATCGCGCGCGAGCAGGGTTACCAGGTGCATGCGCTCAGCGTGGCCTATGGCCAGCGCCACAGCTCGGAGCTGGCGGCGTCCGACCGCGTGGCGACGATGCTGGGCGCGGTCGAGCACAAGACGGTCGGCATCGACCTGCGCAGCATCGGCGGCTCTGCGCTCACCGCCGACATCGACGTGCCGCTGGATGCTGCCGACAGCAGCGCCATCCCGGTGACCTACGTGCCGGCGCGCAACACCATCATGCTGTCGATCGCGCTGGGCTGGGCCGAGGTGCTCGGCTCAAGCGACATCTGGTGCGGAGTCAATGCGGTCGACTACTCCGGCTATCCGGATTGCCGCCCCGCCTTCATCGAGGCCTTCGAGAAATTGGCCAACGTCGCCACCAAGGCCGGCGTGGAAGGCGCCGGCATCCGCATCCATGCGCCGCTGATGCGCATGAGCAAGGCCGACATCGCGCGCGAGGGCCAGCGCCTCGGTGTGGATTTCTCGGCCACGGTCAGTTGCTACCAGGCCGACCAGGAAGGCCGTGCCTGTGGCCATTGCGATGCCTGCCGATTGCGCGCACAAGGCTTCCGCGAAGCGGGGCTGGCCGATCCCACCCGCTACGTCTGAAGCGGGTCGATGCGTTTGCTTGTACGGCTGTCGCCCAGCCCGTAAAATTGCCCGCTTGAGTTTTGCAATGATGGGTCGTTAGCTCAGTTGGTAGAGCAGTAGACTTTTAATCTATTGGTCCCGGGTTCGAGTCCCGGACGACCCACCAGTTTCCAGAGCGTCCGGACGGGCGCTCTTTTTTTGTTCGTGCGTTAGCCGGCATGGCTTCGAATGCTCGTGTCGCCGTCCGCGATCAGCAGGTGTTTGCCCTTGGGCTCGGTGGCCAGTTGCCGTCGAGCCCGGGCAAATCCGTGTGTGCCTTGGTGCAGGCGCGGCGTGGCGGCCGCGCCTGCAAGGTTTATTTCAGACCTTCGGTGAACCAGTAGGTACGCTTGCGCTTGCCGGTATTGGGCGGAGTGACCCTCTGGGCGCCCAACGCCGAGCTGTTGTTGCCGCCGCCAGTGCCGGTCTGGTTGCCGCCGCCGATGAGTACCGGGGTGTAGATGCCGCTGCCGGGATTGACTTCGACCAGGCCGAATACCGGCGAGGGCGGCAGGCCGCCGCCGTCGAACACGATGTAGCCGTTGCTGTTCTGGCCCTCACCGGTCCGGAAGTTGATGGCGTAGCCGCGCGCAATGCCCAGGTTCGGGTAGCACATGCCGGGGTTCAGCTTGGGATCGGCCGGGGTGTTGGTGCCGAAGTAGGTGTAGCCAGCCACCGTCAGCGGCGCATTCACCGCCTTCTCGCCCGAGTGGGTCAGGGTGACATAGAACCCCGACGTGGTGCTGGTGGAGGAGTAAGGCGGGGTCGTTCCCGCGGCGGCGCCGGTTTCGTCGGTGAGCATGGATTGGGTGATCGTGGTCCAGCTGGTGGCTACGCTGGTGCCGGTGTTGGTGTCCTTCAGCATGTAGAAGCGGTTGACCACGCAGGAGGATGCGTTCGACGCCAGAGGATGCTCGCGATCGCCGCTGGCCGCGACCACGGCGTCGAAGCTGGTGGTCGGCGTGACGTCGGGCGGGTAGAAGAACTTGCGCGCGCCAGTGGGGTTGGTGGCGCAGCTGGCGCCGGTACCGGTACCGGTGGTGCCCAGGCTGGCAAGCTTGGTCACCTTCCAGTTGGCAGGGGAGCTGTCGTCGACGTCGACGCGCCAGATGTTGCCGCCGAGGTCGCCGGTGTAGAGGCGGTCGGCGTAGCCGTCGCCGTTGCGGTCGAGCAGGGTGATGTCGGACGGGATCGCATAGGTCATCCCGGAAACCGACGCTGTGCAACCGGAAGCACAGGCGGTCCACACCGTGCTGCCATTGAAGGCATCCAGCACCACGATCGCGCGGCCCATGGTATCGGCGGTGGCGACCGGGTCCGTATCCTCGGCGGGATCGTAGCCGCCGCCCATGACCAGCACGGGAATGGGATTGCCGCTGAGGTCGGTGTGGCCCTTGACCAGGGCCAGCTTGGGTTGCGACCAGGTCTGACCGAGTTCGGGGATGTTGGCGTTGGTCTTGCTCCACAGGAAGAGCGGCGGCTTGGTTGGATCGCTCACGTCGAACGCATAGATCAACCGGCCGCCGCGGCGCGCCGTGACGTAGATGTAGGTCTTCGGACTGCCGGCCACGCGCAGATCCTGGTAGACCGTGGTGGTGCCATCAAAGAAGTAGGGCTTGCCGCTGCCGCTGGTGGAGCCCAGCGTCAGCAGCGGGCTGTTGTTGTACAGGCGCTGGAACCTGTTGAAGAAATCAGGTGCGATGAACGACCACAGTTCGCCACCGGGGCGTACCAGTCGCCCGCTGGCCATCGAGATGACGCCGGGAGAGGTGGCATTCTTGTTGCCGTTGACAGCACGGAGGAGGCCGTCGTTGGAGCCGTAGAACGCCACGATGCCGATGGAACCGCCATAGTTGACCACCGCTGGCCGCGAATGCAGCACGTCGCCATGGATGGAGGGGCGTACGGTGACCGGAGTGCCGGGCCCTGCCGGGCTTTCGGCGCCGGGGGTGGTGGTGTTGTTGTCGGTGCCGCGGATCCAGTTGATGAGGTTGGTGGTGGTGGGCGTGGTGGTCGAGCTGGTGCCGAACAGGCTGCTGCCGGCCAACGTGGTGTCATCGAAGGTGGGCAGCGTGCCGGAGCTGGGGCAGCCGCCGACGCTGGTGCAGGTGTAGATCACCCGCTTCGACTGGTCGGTGAGGTAGTCCGCGCGGATCATTTCGGCCACGCCACCCTTGTCGACCACCTCGCCGTCGGGGGCATCGAAGGCGCCACCGGAACCGGTCGGGCGATTGACCCAGAAGCCGCTGGCCGGCCAGTTGGCGACGATGCTGCTGCTGTAGCCGCTGGCGGTGACGGTGAACGGGCCGTCGCCCGGGGTGCCGGTCTGGTGGTCCGCGGTCCAGTAGCTGAGTGCGGTGGGCGAAATGAAGCCGGTGCCCGCGTTGCTGATCGCCGGGTTGCCCAGCGAGTCATCCAGCACCACGTTGTTGCTGGAGTCATAGCCGATCTGATACTGCTTGAGGTTGCCCGCCCAGCGCGGCGCGGCGGTGGCATCCGGGCGGAACATGCCCACGTAGACCTGGTTGAGCGAGGTACCTTGGGCGTTCACGCTGACCGGCAGGCTCACCGAGGCGAACACGCTGTTGGTCGCCTGCACTTCGGTGAGGATCGTGATCAGCGCCTTGACCAGGGCGCTCACGTCGCCCGCCCTGACGTAGAAGTACTTGCCGCCGCCATTGGCGGCCATGCTCTTGACCAGGTTGATGTGATCGACGCATTTCTGCTGCGTGGCGTCGCAGCCATCCGAAACGGCGATGGTGTAGGTGATGATGTTCTGCGGGTTGTGCGCGACCGAGGCGGGGATGCCGGACAGGTCGGACTGATACATGAACTTCGCCCATTCGTCGCCCCAGTTCTGCTGGTAGCCCGCGGGGTTCAGCGGGATCATCGGCGGCGACATGGGTTTGGTACTGGCGGGGACGCCCATGGCCGTGGCCAGGGTCGATTGCGGCAGCGTGACGCTGTTGGAGGTCTTTGGCGCGTTGCTGCCGCTGACATTGGCCAGGTAGATGATGAAGTTCTTCTGGCACGTGTCGTTGATCGGCGTGGTGTAGGTGGTCCCGGACAGGCCCTTGGTACCGCTGAAGAAAGCCCAGGCCTCCTCCATCGAATCGTCGAGATTGTTCGAGTTGGTGCTGACGGCCGCCGTGCCGGGGCCGGTTCCGCCGCCGGGTGTGCCCGCGATCGCGCTCTGGAACGTGGTAGCGCCCGCGGTATTCAGCAAAGGCAGGGGGCCGGGCGGGGTCGGCGAGGGGTTCGGGTAGAAGAACAAGCCGCCATCGGCCGGATTGAACATCATCAGGCCCATCTTGACCTGGCCGTTCAGCGAGCTGCTTGGTGCCCCGATGGAACCGATCATGTTGTAGAGCGCGCATGCCTCGAAGTCATGCGACTTGGGGTTGGAGGTGATCCAGGTGGGGCAGTTGCTGCCGGGAAGGATCGACGTGGCCGAGTTGCCGTTCGACGCGTTGTCCATGATCAGCAGCACGTTCGGCTGCCCGCCATTGACCGGGTTGCCGGTGTACAGGTCGATGTCCTCGCCGCTGGCCATGCCTGGCAGCGTCAGCGCCGCGGCGATCAGGGCGAGGATGCGCAGCCGGTGATTCAGGTGGGTGCGTGGGTGTGACATGGCGGCTACTCCGCGGCGACGGATGCAAGGTTATTAGGGGCAGGGCGTGCCGATCGGCACCTGCACGGAGGCACCCTGGTGCATGGTGACCGCGACGGCGGTGTTGCTTGGATCGGTGACGGTGGACTGGATGTCCCAATCCGTCGCCGAGCACATCGAAGGCGCAGTCGGCGGCGGGGATACCGAGGAAGACGGGCCGGGCAGGATCAGGTTGCCGTTGGGGTTGTTCGGCACCTTGCAGACGTCGCCCACCGGCAGGGACGCGTTTGGGATGATCTTGCTGTCGAGGCAGGCCGGGGGCGCGACTTGTGCAGTGAAATCGGTGGTGCCATCGCCGTTGACGTCGACCGGCACGGGGGTGATGGCGGTGATCGGCACCCGGATGAACGGCTGGCTCATCACCTGCTCGATACCCTTCTGCGCCACGGTGCCGGCTTCCAGCCGGTACTGCTGGTTGGCGGCGACCCGGGTGTTGATCATGCTCGAGCTGACCATGGAGATGGCGAACAGCATGAAGATGACCAGGAAGATCAGCGTCATCACCAGGGTGAAACCGCGTTGCGGTGCGCGGGACGGGGAGGTCTTCATCACTGGTTCTCCCTCTGGCCGCCGGTGTTCCAGACGCGGGCGACGGTGCCGTAGACATGCCGCTTGTAGTGGTCGCCGTACGGGCCGTTCACTGCGGTGCGGCCCAGGTCGTAGCTGCGGGTGTCGGTCCAGCCGGCGGTGTTGTCCAGGTTGCGCGAAAGCAGGTTGACGCGTACGGCGGTGACGTTGGCCCAGTTGGCGGTGGCCGACGCGGTCCATGGGTAGGCGGCAGCCGTCACCGCGGTGGCGCAGGTTGCCGGCACGGCGCTGGTGTCGGATGGATTGTCGACGTAGCAGTCGGGCGAGCCGTTGTTGTCGAGATCCACGCCATAGCTGTAGTGCACGTCCTCGATGCCGGTGACCAGCGACGAGACATTGATCGCTC
The DNA here is from genome assembly GCF_058789735.1 of Rhodanobacter sp. FW106-PBR-R2A-1-15. Lineage (NCBI taxonomy): Bacteria > Pseudomonadati > Pseudomonadota > Gammaproteobacteria > Lysobacterales > Rhodanobacteraceae > Rhodanobacter > Rhodanobacter sp. FW106-PBR-R2A-1-15. Next base: position 34,056 of record NZ_JBYTEM010000005.1, read on the forward strand.
CGTTCACGAACTCGGCTATCTTCAGCGTCGGCGTGGTGTCGGCACCGGTGCCGCTGCATACGTCGCAGGTGGCCACGTAGTAGCTGCGCTCGACGTACTTGCGCAGCTCGGCGCTGCTGCTGGTGCTGCAGGTGCCGCCGGCAACGGCTGCCTTGTTGTGCAGCGTGAAGGCGCTGGCGGTGTTGCTGTAGACCATCGGCACGGTGTCGGTTTCGCAACCGGAACGCTGCAGGTAGTATTCCGCGCCGCTCGGCGTGGCGGTGACGCTGCCGGAGACGTAGCTGACGGTCATGACTTCCGCGCCCGTCCGCATGTTCGGAAGCGTGGTCGCCAGGCAGGGGAGAACGGTGGTGGCCAGCGATGGCGCATAAACCGGGAGCGGGAAAGTGAGCGCCGGAGTGGTGCTGAAACCCATCGAGGCCGGCGCCGTGGCGCAGGGATCGGGCAGCGCGTAGCTGGAGGTAGTGAGCGGTTGGCTGGTGCGGCCGTAGAAGCCGGCCATTTCGATGTCGCGGGTGATGGACTGCAGGGCGAAGCGGCCGTTCTCGACCTGTTCGGAAGTCTTGTTGAACTCCGCCCGCGCCTTGCTGGTGGAGACGTACAGCGAACTGAGCCCGGCCAGCAGCGCCAGGCCGATGGCGATGGCGATCATCAGCTCGATCAGGGACATGCCCGCCTGCAGGCGGGCATGCGACAGGGGCTGGCCGTGGGCGCGAGGAGTCATCATGTCGTCGTGAGGTTGGCGATCTGGATCTGGACGCTGATCACGCGTCGCAGGTTGGTGTTGCCGATCGAGGCCTGCCCGCACGTCAGGACGGGCGCCGCGGTGGGCATCAGGCCCTGCCAGGCGACGCTCACGCGATAGATCTGGTTGGCCGCGTCGATCTGGTCGATGCAGCCCACGGCGCCGATCATGGCGCCGACCTTGGAGGTGCCGGAAACTTCGCTGGAGCCGAGCAGCGCGTTCTTCCACGCGGCGAGATCGGCGTTGGCGTTGGCGATCTGGACGGCCGAGCCGGTGGCGCAGACCGGCAGCGGGGCGGTGGTTGTGCTGAGCCCGGTGGCGCCGTTCGAGTAGCACGAGGCCACCTGCCGGTTGGCGTTGATGCGCGAGGCCATGTCCTGCACCAGGGTCAGCGCCTGCACCCGCTGGTAGGACTCCATCTCGCTGCGCGTGGATTTCGCCATCAGGGTGACGGTGCCAAGCAGGGCGATGGCCGCGATGACCAGCGACACCAGCGCTTCGATCAACATCATGCCGGTCTGGTTTTTCATGGGCAGCTGACCTTGGTGGACTCGGTGCGGCCGGTGGCGCCCACGATGACGCTGAGGCACAGCGGCTGCGAGCCGGTCTTGTTGACCGGCGCGATGGCGAACGTGGCCCCCGTGCTGGTCATCCGGCCGTTGCCGTCGAAGCTGAAACTCCCAGTGGACGGCGTGATGGCGATGTTGCCGAGGGAGCCCTGCTTGCGGATCACGTTGGTGCCCTGGCTGATCACCCAACCCAAGCTCCAGTCGGCGACGTTGGTGGCCTTCACGTCGACCGTGGTATTGCGTTTGATCGCCTCGCTGCGCGCCAGCGCCACCGTGGAGACCAGGTCCATCGAGGCGTTCTTGACGCTTTGCGATTGCAGGAACGGTCGCATCGAGGGAATGGCGATCATCAGCAGCACGGCGAAGATGGCCAGGGTGACCAGCATCTCGACCAGCGTGAAGCCGTGGCTACGCGATGTGCGCATGGTCACTTCCAGCAGTTCGTGGCACCGCCGCTGGCCAGCTTGCTGCCGTCGCCGTTGAGGGTGAGGGCGGCGCAAGCGGTATCGCGGACCTGGCTGCCTTTCGGCGTGGCGGTGATGGTGTAGCCCGGTGGGGTGCCGCCGGAGGCGGAGGCGGCGGTGGCCACCATCGCGATGGTGTAGTTGGGTTCCACCGTGTTCGGCAGCGTGCCGTAGCCGAGTACTGTTCGGCTGCCGGCGAACGCCCGGCTGTCGACCATGTAGCGCTCCTGCGCGCTGGCCATTTCCTGCATGAGGCTTTCGGCCGCCGAGCGGTTGGAACGCAGGGTGTACTGGAAGTAGCTGGGCACGGCGATGGCGGCCAGGATGGCGATGACCGCCACTGTGATCATCAGCTCGATCAGGGTGAAACCCCGCATGCGCGATACGTCGTGCGCCTGACGCAGATAACTGCGCCGCGGTGCCGCAAGCCGTCGGCCGGTGTGGATCGCAACTGGCATATTTCCCCCTAGGGTCACCAGTATTGTTTCAGTTGGTCGACAGGCACATCCGTGTACTGGGTCACGACCTGGCGCCATGCCTGGATGGGAATATGAAGTGCTGCTAAATCAAAGTTAATTTGCCCGACGCCGTGCATCCGGCGGTGCGGCAAGGCCGGCGCATGAACTTTCGGCCGACCTGGCAACGGCAGTCCCCATGCTCTCCGCCGAGCCATGCGGAGCGGGTACCTGTGGGCGACCGGGACCGGCCGTGCGCCGGGCCGGGTCGCGGTTCAGTCGCTATGCCGGGATGGCTGCCGGCGTCGCCGGGTGAGGCGTTCGAGCAGCAGCGGCAGCAGGGCGAGCAGGGCGATCGCGCCCAGCGGCAGCAGCACTTCGCGGTGCAGGAACAGGCCGATGCCGAGAGGGCCGCCATGGCTGGTGGCGATGGCGTCGCCAAGGCCGGCGCCGATCGAGGTTTCGAAGATCAGCGAGACGGTGCCGCCGAGCCAGCTGGCGCCGAGGAACAGCCACAGCGGACAGCGCAGCCAGGCCAGGCTGATGGTGACCAGGCCGAACGGCGCCACCGGCACGAAGCGCAGGAACAGGGTGTAGCTCGCCGGGTGGCGTTCGAAGCCGTGGCGCAGCCTGGCCACCATCGCTGGCGGCTGGCGGCTGCCGGCACCGAACGCGTAGCGGCTGGCCAGGTACAGCACCAGCGAGCCCAGGGTCAGGCCGATCGACGAGAACACGGTGGCGTCCACTACGCCAAAGGCGAAGCCGCCGGCCAGGATCACCACGATGGTGCCGGGGATGCCGGTGGCCACGGTCAGCGTCAGCAGCCCGATGTAGGCCAGCCGGGTCAGCCACGGGTGGCTGGCGATCTGCGCGTGCAACTCGGCCTGGTGCGCCACCAGCCGCTGCGGGGCCAGCTGGTGCAGCGAACCGGAGGCGAACAGCAAGAGGCCGGCCAGCACCAGCAGGATCAGCGGCAGCGCGGCGCGCCAGCGGCTCAATACGGCGCGCCGCCGCTGCCGTAGGCGGCCAGTACCTCGCGCGCCTGTTCGCGCAGGATGTCGCGGCGCACGGCGATGTTGCGGCGGGCCAGTTCGCCGATCCAGTCGGCCGGCAACGGGCCCTCGTCGAATTCGGTGAGTTCCTCCACGTCCTCCGAGCGCGCGCCGATCAGCAGCTCGTCGATGCCGGCCCACACGGTGGCGCCGTAGCACTGGCAGCAGGGCTGCGAGCTGGTCGCCAGCACGTAATGCCCGCCGTCCTCGTTCATCCGGTGCCGGCTCAGGCGCTGCTGCGCGATCATGACCGCCATCATCTCGGCATGCGCGACCGAGCAGCTTTGCGGTACCACCCGGTTGACGCCGACGGCGACCAGCCGGCCGCTGTGGCTGTTGAACACGGCCGCGCCGAACGGACCGCCGCCGCCGCGCTCCACGTTCTGCCGCGACAGCCCGATCGCCAGGCTCACGCGCTCCTCGTCGCTGTGGTAGCGCCGGTTGGTGTCGGCGACGTCGCCGATCCACGGCGGCAAGGTGAGGTGGATTTGCAGCGGCAGCATGCCTTCGCTCCGTGTGTGTCCGGTTTGCTTACTGGCCGGCCGGCCGGGTCCAGACGTCGCGCAGGGTCACCGTGCGGTTGAACACCGGCGCGTCGGCGCGGTGGTCGACACGGTCGGCCACGAAGTAGCCGAGCCGTTCGAACTGGAAGCGCTGCTCCGGCTCGACACTGGCGGCGGCCGGTTCCAGCCACGCCTGCACCACGCGCTTGGCCTCGGGGTTGAGGTGGTCGAGCCAGCTCTTGCCGTCCTCCTCGCTGTCCGGCGCGGGCACGCTGAACAGGCGGTCGTACAGGCGCACCTCGGCGGCCACCGCATGCCTCGCGCTGACCCAATGGATGGTGCCCTTCACCTTGCGCTCGGCGCCGGGCAGGCCGTGGCGGGTTTCCGGGTCGAGCGTGCAATGCAGCTCGACGACGTTGCCGCTGGCGTCCTTGACGACCTGCCCGCACTTCACGATGCCGACGCCGCGCAGGCGCACCTCACCGTCGGGCTTCAGCCGGTGGAAACCCTTCGGCGGCACTTCGGCGAAGTCGTCGCGCTCGATCCATACCTCGCGCGCGAACGGCACCTCGCGCGTGCCGAAACTTTCGTCCTTCGGGTGGTTCGGGAAGACCAGCGTTTCCTCGTGGTCCTCGGGCAGGTTGGTGATCACCAGCTTCAGCGGGTCGAGCACGGCCATGCGGCGCGGCGCGGTAGCGTCCAGATCCTCGCGGATGCAGTTTTCCAGCACCGCGTAGTCGATCACGCTGTTCTGCTTGGAGACGCCCACGCGCTCGATCAGCAGGCGCAGCCCGGCCGGGGTGAAGCCGCGCCGGCGCAGGCCGCGCAGGGTGTTCATGCGCGGGTCGTCCCAGCCGTCCACGAAGTGCTCGTTCACCAGCTGCGCCAGCTTGCGCTTGCTGGTAATGCAGTAGGAAAGATTCAGCCGCGAGAACTCGATCTGCCGCGGCTTGGCCGGTTTCGCCTCCAGACCCGCGGCGACCACCGACTGCCACAGCTCGGGATGGTTCGGCAGATCCACCTTGTCCACGCACCAGTCGTACAGCGGGCGGTGGTCCTCGAACTCCAGCGTGCACAGCGAATGGGTGATGCCTTCCATCGCGTCGCTGAGCGCGTGTGCGAAGTCGTACATCGGGTAGATCGGCCAGGCGTCGCCGGTGTTCTGGTGGGCGACCTTGCGGATGCGGTACAGCGCCGGGTCGCGCAGGTTGATGTTGCCGGAGGCCATGTCGATCTTCGCGCGCAACGTGCGGCTGCCGTCGGCGAACTCGCCTTCGCGCATGCGGCGGAACAGGTCGAGGTTCTCCTCCACGCTGCGCTCGCGGTACGGCGAGTGGCGACCCGACTCGGTCAGCGTGCCGCGATACTCGCGCATCTCGTCGGCGGAAAGGTCGTCCACGTAGGCCAGGCCGTCCTCGATCAGCTTGAGCGCGCCGCGATAGAACACGTCGAAGTAGTCCGAGGCGTGGCGCAGCTCATGCCAGTCGTAGCCCAGCCAGCGCACGTCGTCCTTGATGCCCTGCACGAACTCGGGGTCTTCCTTGCCCGGGTTGGTGTCGTCCAGGCGCAGGTTGCACCAGCCGCCGAACTCCTGCGCGATGCCGAAGCTCAGGCAGATCGCCTTGGCATGGCCGATGTGCAGGTAGCCGTTCGGCTCCGGCGGGAAGCGGGTGTGGATCGCGCTGTGCCTGCCCGCGGCGAGGTCGTCACGCACGATCTGCCGAATGAAGTCCTGATGTGGGGCCGCCTGCTGCACGGCGGCCGCCGGATGGGCGGGTGCGTTGGCGGGATTCTCGGTCGACATCGGCTCGGGCTCGCAAGCGGTGGCGGAAACGCGCAAGTTTACCCTGTCGCCGTCATTGCCGCCGGGCGCCTTGCCCCGCGTGCCGGGGCGGGTTAGCGTGCGAGGCATGCATACCGTCTACCGCGCCGAGAACCTGTTCGATGCCCATCTGGTCAAGGACGCGCTGGAGGCGGGCGGCATCCCGGCGTTCATCGCCGGCGAGTACCTCACCGGCGGCGTCGGCCAGTTGCCGGCGATGGATTACATCGCAGTGATGGTGCCCGCATCGAGTCTGGCCGAAGCCGGCGGCATCGTGGCCGAGGTCGAGGCGCGGCTGGTCGAGGCGCGGCAGGCCATCGGCGACGAGCTGCCGGACGATCCGCTGGCCGCGCCCTGCTGAGTCGTGCAGCTGCGTGCGCTCAAGGAAACCTCATGCAAGACCTCGCTGCACTGATCCGCGCCGTACCCGATTTCCCCCGTCCCGGCGTGATGTTTCGTGATGTCACCCCGCTGCTTGCCGACGCCGGCAGCTTCGCTCGCTGTATCGACGCACTGGCCGAGCCATGGCAGGGCAGCGGCGTGCAGGCGGTGTGCGGCATCGAGGCGCGCGGCTTCATCTTCGGTGCCGCGCTGGCGCAGAAACTGCACGCCGGCTTCGTGCCGCTGCGCAAGCCGGGCAAGCTGCCGCCGCCGGTGGCAACGGTGGACTACCAGCTGGAATACGGCAGCGACCAGTTGCAGGTGCAGCGCGATGCGTTCCGCCCCGGCGAGCGCGTGCTGCTGGCCGATGACGTGCTGGCCACCGGCGGCACGCTGGCGGCGGCCGCGGCCCTGGTCGACGGCCTGGGGGCCGAGCTGCTCGGCGCCAGCGTGGTGATCGAGCTGCCCGCCTTGCAGGGGCGCAGCCGCTGGCCCGCGGACAGGCCGCTGCACAGCCTGCTGCGCTATTGAGTCGGCCGCTCACGGCGCTGTGAGGTCGATCCGTTCGACGTAGATCAGCTCGTCCGCCCGGTGGCGTCGCGATTCACGGGGGCTTGCGCATGCTCAGCTGAAGTCCGCCGCCAGCGCGTGCAACTGTCCGGAAGTGAGATTGGCTTCAACCGCCATCGCCGGCAGCGCCGAGGCCAGCGTGACCGCCGCGCCGGCGCGCCAGTCGGCGATCGTCGCCGCGTCCAGCTCGAAGCGCAGGAAGTGCACCGCGGCGGTCTTCTCCGCGTTGCTGCGCTCCATGTCCTCGTCGGCGATGGCGGTGACCGGGAGGTGGCCGTGCACGGTCAGCGCGATCGCGTGCTCGATGAGGCGCAGGCGCACCAGTTCGCGCTTGCGCTGTTCGACGTCGGCGTATTCGATCAGCAGGGTGGCCTTGAGGTTGCTGCCGTCGGGGATCAGCGGATTGTACGCATCGAGCTCGTCCTGGATGCCGGCGGCCTCGAAGATGCGCTCGATGCGCAGCATTTCCTGCACCTGGTACTGGATGCTCAGGCGGTCCTCGAAGACCAGCGTGAGGTGCTCGCCCAGGTGCACCGTGCGCTGCCGCTTGTGCGCCATCACGCGGGTGCGAAATTCTGCGCGTTGCTGCGCGTAGTGCTCTAGGCTGAGTAGGTCGCCGCGTTCGAGCTTGTCCATAGACTTCCCTGGTTTGCTTTGACCCCTCTCCCTTTGGGAGAGGGTGCCCGTAGGGCGGGTGAGGGTGCTGGCGGAGCGTGGCGTTGCCGGTTTCGCCGAACCCTCACCCCCACCCCTCACTCCCACCCCTCTCTCCCACAAGGGGACTTCCTTCGGTCGCCAGCGGGAGAGGGGCTTCAAATGCCATAGGCCTTGCGCAGCAAGCTGAGCGGATGTTCCGCCGCCGGCTGATCGCCGAGGCCGTGGGCGATGTGGCCGCCGGCCATCGGGCAGTCGCTGGTGAAATGGTCGGGTGCGGCCTGCTGCACGCGGCTCTCCACCGGTTTGGCCAGCTTGCGCGAGAGCGCGTAGGTCTTGCGCTTCACGCCGTAGGTGCCGTCGTGGCCGGAGCAGCGCTCGATGGTGACGATTTCGGTGCCCGGCACCAATTGCAGGATCTCGCGCGTCTTCGGGCCAATCTTCTGCACGCGCTGGTGGCACGGCACCTGCCAGGCGACCTTGCCCAGCGATTGCCTGAAATCAGTCTTGAGCAGGCCGGCCCTGTGCCGTTCGGCGAGGTATTCGAACGGGTCGAAGAAGCGCTCGCGGACCAGCGCCACCTCGGGGTCATCCGGGAACATCAGCGGCAGCTCCTGCTTGAACATCAGCACGCAGGACGGGATCGCCGCGGTGAAGTCCCAGCCTTCGCGCGCCATCCTCGCCAGCACCGGGATGTTGCGTTCCTTGTACTTCGTCACCGTCTTGAGGTCGCCCAGTTCCAGCTTGGGCATGCCGCAGCAGCTTTCCTGCTCGACCAGCCGGGTCGGGATTGCGTTGTGCGTCAGCACGGCAGCGAGGTCCTCGACCACGCCGGGCGCGGAGTGGTCGCAGTAGCAGGTGGCGAACAGCGCGAGCCTGCCGCGGGTGCGGCCCGCGGGCACCGCTTCGCCGCTGCCGTCGAGATCGCGCAGGCGCTTGCGCGCGGTCGGCGCGAAGTACTCGGGCACGCGCGCGTTCGCGTCGACGCCCAGGGTCTGTTCCAGCAGCTGGCGCGCAGCCGGGTTGCGGTTGGCGGCGTTGACCACCTGCACCACCACCGGGATCGAGGCGAGCTTGCCGACGGCGCGCGTGCTGGACAGGATCTTCGACGACAGCGGCGCGCCCTCGCGTTCGAACGCCACCGCCTTGGCGCGCAGCATCAGGTGCGGGAAATCCACGTTCCACGGATGCGGCGGCGTATACGGGCACTTGGTCTGGTAGCACAGGTCGCACAGGTAGCACTGCTCGGTGACCTTCGGGTAGTCGGCCTTGTCGACGCCGTCGACCTCCATCGTCTTTGATTCGTCGACCAGGTCGAACAGGGTGGGGAAGGCGTGGCACAGGCTGACGCAGCGGCGGCAGCCGTGGCAGATGTTGAACACCCGCTCTATCTCCGCTTCCAGCGCTGCGGCGTCCCAGAAGGCCGGGTCGTGCTGGCCCAGCGGATGGCGCGTAGGCGCGTCGAGGTTGCCTTCGCGCGTTTCGTGGATGGGGTCGGCCATCGTATTTCCCCCGCGGACTGGAACAGGTCGAGTCAGCAAACCGTCGATGCACGCAATCCGTCATCCCGGCGGAAGCCGGATCCAGCGCCTTCGGATACTTGCCGAGCCGCTGGATCCCTGCTTTCGCAGGGATGACGATCAGGGTCAGGCGGCCGTGCTCAGGCCATGTCGCCCAGTGCCTTGGTGAAGCGGTTCGCGTGCGAGCGCTCGGCCTTGGCCAGCGTCTCGAACCAGTCGGCAATTTCCTCGAAGCCTTCGTCGCGCGCGGCCTTGGCCATGCCCGGGTACATGTCGGTGTACTCGTGGGTTTCGCCGGCGATGGCGCTCTTCAGGTTCAGCTGGGTGCCGCCGAACGGCAGGCCGGTGGCGGGGTCGCCCACCGCTTCGAGGTATTCCAGGTGGCCGTGGGCGTGGCCGGTTTCGCCTTCGGCGGTGGAGCGGAACACCGCGGAAACGTCGTTGTAGCCCTCGACGTCGGCCTTGGCGGCGAAGTACAGGTAGCGGCGGTTGGCCATCGACTCGCCGGCAAAGGCGTCTTTCAGGTTCTGCTCGGTGCGCGATCCTTTCAAGTTGCTCATGACATCACCTCGTGGCGTTGGGCTGGGAGGGGTTGTGACTGGCGGTCTTGACGGCTGCTCTGGCCGAGCCTAGCGCCGGCCTGGCGCGCAATGAAATTGATTGTCTGGATCGCACGGATAGCTTGCAGCTATCGGCGCGCCGCCTTGCGCGGCGCTGGCGCCGGCGTGGCGGCGGTGTGCGCATCGAGCAGGTCCGCCGGCAATTGCCGGAATACGTCCGCCAGCCGCCGCAGGAATCCGTCCATGGCCGAGCTCTTGCGCCAGACCATGGCGATGCGCCGGCTCGGTGGGTGGCCGCGGAACTCGATCAGGTGCAGGTTCTCCACCGGCGCCACCGGCGGCTTCACCGCGGTGACCGGCAGCAGGGTGATGCCCACGTTCGCCGCCACCATCTGCCGCAGCGTCTCCAGGCTGGTGGCGCGGAAGCCGCTGTGCTCGCCGGCGCCGGTCAGGTGGCAGACCTCCAGCGCCTGGTCGCGCAGGCAGTGGCCGTCTTCCAGCAGCAGCAGGTTCTGGCTGGACAGGTCGCCCAGCTTCAGCTGGCCCTGGTGCTGCGCCAGCGGGTGCGCGTCCGACACCGCCAGCAGGAACGGTTCCTCGAACAGGAACTCGCTGTGCAGGCTGTCCTCGTGCAGCGGCAGCGCGAGGATGCCGGCATCCAGCTTGCCTTCGCGCAACATGCGTAGCACCACTTCGGTCTTCTCCTCTACCAGCAACAGCTCCAGCCGGGGGAACGCCTCGCGCACCAGCGGCAGCGCGTGCGGCAGCAGGTACGGACCTAACGTCGGAAAGATGCCCAGGCGCACCGTGCCGGATTCCGGGTCCAGCGTGCGGCGGGCCACGCCGCGGATCTGCTCGATCTCGTTGAGCACGTCGCGCGCCCGCGTGGCGATGTCGCGGCCGACCTCGGTCAGCAGCACCTTGCGCGGGGTGCGTTCGACCAGCGACACGCCCAGTTCGTCCTCCAGCTTCTTGATCTGGGTGGACAGGGTGGGCTGGCTGACGAAGCAGGCTTCGGCGGCGCGACCGAAATGCCGGTGCTCGGCCAGGGCCACCAGATATTGCAGATCGCGCAGGTTCATGACGGGTCCGGCAGGCAATAGACGTACGCTATGACATGGATGGTAACAATCAATTGGAACGATGCAAGGGCGTGACCTATCCTGCATGCACGTTCTGCAACACCCCGCGCGTCGGAGTCCCCTCCCTCCAGCTCCCCCGCAGGCGCGCGGGTTTTCCCCGACCGGCGACAAGGCCTGCCTTGCCGCCGGTTTTTTTCGTCTCGTGATCCGGCCGGTGGCCGCCATGCCTTCCGGCACTGGGTCAAAGGTCATGACGGCCCTAGCTTGGGTTTCCCCTCGCAAACCAGAGATGTTTTCATGCGCCGTTTCGCCCGTCCCCTTCTGCTCACCGCGCTGGCTGCCTGCTGCGGCGCCGCGTTCGCCGCCAGCGCCGACCAGGCGCCGCAGGGCCGGCTGCCCGGCTGGGCGGTGCCGCAGTCGTACCAGCTCGCGTTCAAGGTGGATCCGGCGCAGCAGGACTTTTCCGGCACCACCACGATCAAGGTGAAGCTGAACCAGGCCTCCGACCATCTGTGGCTGGACGGTGCCGAATTGAAGGTGTCGAAGGTGACCGTCACCGACGCCGCCGGCAAGGCGCATGCCGGCAAGTACGTAGCGGTGGACCCGAAGGCCGGCGTGTCGCGGGTGGATTTCGGCAGCACGCTCAAACCGCAGCAGCTGACCTTGAAGTTCGAGTACACCGCGCCGCTCAACCAGCAGCTGCAGGGCCTGTACAAGGTCACCGCCAAGGGCCAGCCATACGCGATGACGCAGATGGAGCCGATCAGCGCGCGCTTCGCCTTCCCCGGTTTCGACGAGCCCGGCTTCAAGACCCCGTTCGACATCACCATCACCGTGCCCGAGCACGAGAACGTGGTGGCCAACACCCGTCAGGTGAAGGAGCAGCCGGCCGGCAAGGGCTGGAAAACCGTGACCTTCGCGCAGACCCAGCCGCTGCCGACCTACCTGGTGGCGTTCGCCGTGGGCCCGTGGGACATCGTCGACGGCCCGGACATCTCGCCCGACGCGTACCGCGCCGAGCCGCTCAAGCTGCGCGGCATCGCCGCCAAGGGCGAGGGGCATCGCATGCAGCACGTGCTGAGCGAGACGCCGAGCATCATCCACGCGCTGGAGAACTACTACGGCTTCGGCTATCCGTTCGGCAAGCTCGACCTGCTGGCGGCGCCGGACTTCGAGGCCGGCGCGATGGAGAACCCCGGGTTGGTGACGTTCCGCGACTGGCTGCTGCTGCTCGACAAGGATTCGCCCGCGCGCAACGTGCGCGGCTCGTTCAACGTCAACGCGCATGAGCTGGCGCACCAGTGGACCGGCGACACGGTCACCACCGAATGGTGGAACGACATCTGGCTCAACGAAGCCTTCGCCACCTGGATGCAGCAGAAGGTCACCATGCAGGTGCACCCGGAATACCGCGCCGACCTGGACCGCGTGCGTGGTGCGCAGGGCGCGATGAGCAACGACAGCCTGACCAGCGCACGCAGCATCCGCCAGCCGATCACCGGCAACGGCGACATCATGACCGCGTTCGACGGCATCACCTACCAGAAGGGCGCCAGCGTCATCGGCATGTTCGAGAACTACGTGGGCGAGCCGACCTACCAGAAGGGCATGCGCGCGTACATCCAGCAGCAGAAGTTCGGCAACGCCACCGCCGACGACCTGGTCTCGGCGATCGCCACCGCGGCCGACAAGGGTGACGCGTTCAAGCACGCGTTCAACAGCTTCCTCGACCAGTCCGGCGTGCCCTACGTGGCGACCAGGCTCGAACAGAAAAACGGCAAGACCGTGCTGCGGCTGAGCCAGAGCCGCTACCTGCCGCTCGGCAGCCACGGCGATCCACAGCGCATCTGGGGTGTGCCGGTGTGCGTGCGCTACGGCACCAGCGGCGGCAGCAAGGTGGCCTGCGAAATGCTCGACCAGGCCACCGGCTCGATGGCGCTGCCTGGCGCCAGCACGCCGACCTGGGTGATGCCGAACGCGAACGCCAGCGGCTACTACCGCTTCAGCCTCGACCAGGCCGGGCTGGACAGCCTGATCAAGCAGGTCGGCAAGCTCAGCGATGCCGAGCAGCTGGCCTACGCCGACGCGATCAACGCCAGCTTCCGCCGCGGCGATCTGGACGCGGGCCAGGTGCTGGCCGCGCTGCAGCCGCTGGCCGGCTCGAAGATCCGCGAAGTGGCCGTGGCGCCGCTGGACACGGCAAGTGGCCTCTACCAGCGCATCGCCGTCACCGACGCCCAGCGCGCGCGCCTGGCCGACTGGGCCAAGGCCGCCTACCTGCCGCGGCTGGAGCAGCTCGGCTACCAGCGCAAGGCTGGCGAAGCCGAGGATGACGCGCTGCTGCGCAGCAGCCTGGCCGGCGCGCTGGCGCTGGACTTCAAGCTGCCGGAAGTGCGCGCGGCGCTGCTCAAGCAGGGCGAGGCGGCGCTCAAGCCGAAGGCGGGTGGCCATCTGGACCTCGCTGCCGCCGACCCGGACCTGCTTGGCGACGCGCTGGGCGTGGCGGTGCAGCAGCACGGCAAGAGCGCGGTCGATGCGCTGGTTGCCGAATTGCCGAAGACCAGCGATGCGGCCCTGCGCAACGGCATCCTCGGTGGCCTCGCCAGCGTGGAAGATCCGGCGCTGGCCGAGCAGGTGCGCGACTTCGCGCTGACCAAGCCGGTCAAGGTCGGCGAGATGGCCATGTTGCTGCGCGGCGTCCGCGACACCCAGGCCCAGCGCGACGCGATGTGGTCGTGGTTCACTGCGCACTACCAGCAGATCCTCGATCGCACCGGCAGCTTCTCCGGCGGCCGCCTGCCGTCGCTGGCGGCTGCCGGCGGCTGCTCGGCAGCCGAGTACGACCGCCTGCAGGCGTTCTTCAGGACCCGCGAGCAGGACGCCGCCGGCATCGGCCGTGGCCTGGCGCAGACCGGCGAGTCGATCCAGCTGTGCAACGCGCTGAAGGCGAAACAGGACCCGGCCGCGATCCTGCGCTGAAGCAGCTGCGCAGTCCGGACGAAAGGCCCCACTACGGCGGGGCTTTTCGTTGACCGCCTGCATGCACCACAAGGCTGTTCCGTGCAAGCGGAATTTCCGGCCGTGCGTCCGGGTTTTGTCGCAGCGGCTGACGTAGCATGCGGCACGACACGCATCACCGGCATCGCATGCAGGGGGCATGATGATCGAGCTGGAAATCCAGGGCCTCTCGGAACGCCGTGAGGGCTTGCTGGTAGAGGTTGGTCGGCTGGTCCTGGCCGGCGGCTTCAGCCTGCAACGGCAGCGCCTCGTGCAGGATAACCACGGCATCCTGCTGACGATGGTGGTGCAGGGGCCGTCGCGCAAGCAGCGGGCGCTCGAGGCAGCGCTGGATGCCTGCGAGCGCTTCATCAGCGTGAAGATGTTTCCCTTCGTCGAAGGCGAGGCGCGGGCGCATTTCGCGGCATCGCGCGAACCGATGGAGCCGGTGCGCGTGGCTCCGCCAGTTACACGCCGCCCGGCAGCGGAGGCTCCCGCGGCGAAAAAAACGCCGGTCGCCGCGCCCGTGCCTGCTCCCGCTCCCGCGATGGCCGATCGTACCGGGATGGCGGGCGTCGTCGCGGCACCGGTCGCGCTGACCGATGCGGCAGCTTTGCCGACACCGACACCGACACCAGCCGTGGTGGAGGAGCCGATGTTCGAATTCATCCTGCCCACGCCGCGGGTGCCGGCCGCGCCGCCCGTGGTGGCGGCGCCATTCGTCCAGCTGGTGCCGCTGCCGGCGGATGAAGCGGCGGTCGGGCGGGCGCTGCACGAGTTGCCCTCGGAGTATCCGCGGATCGTGCCGCGGTTGCTGGCGTTGGCGCAGGCGGTTGCCGAGGGCGCGCGCGAATCCTCGCTCACGCTGGCGGGGCAGCGCACGGGCGCGTGGCTGTTCGAGCGCGAGTACGCGCTGGACGTCGGGCAGGACTTGCGCGCGGCCATCGAGCACATCGGCGCCCCCGCGCTGCGTGCGCTGGTCGAGGTCGATCAGCAGGACGGCCAGTTGCGCATCCACGCCAGCCCGCTATGCACGGAAGGCCACTCCGGCTGCGCCTTCTTCAGCGGTTTTCTGGAGGGGCTGCTCGGACCAGCGATCGCGTCGGGCAGCTTGTCGATCTTTCCCGTCTGCTGCCGCAGTTATGGCGCGGACGCATGCGTGCTGGCGATTTCGGATTGACGATGGGGCCGGGCCGCCGGGCGCAAAGCCTGGGCGCAATCGGCGGGCGGCTACTTCGCGGCGTGGTCGAACTTGCGGATGAAGTCGCGCACCTGCGGGTAGACCGTTTCGCGCCAGCGACGGCCGCTGAAGATGCCGTAGTGGCCGGCGCCTTCGATCACCTTGTGCGCACGGCGCGTGGCCGGGATGCTGCTGCACAGGTCGTGCGCCGCTTCGGTCTGGCCGAGGCCGGAGATGTCGTCCAGCTCGCCCTCGATGGTGAGCAGCGCACTGCGCGTGATCGCGGCCGGGTTCACCCGTTCGCCGGCCACGTCCCACCGGCCGCGCGGCAGCAGGAACTGCTGGAACACCTTCTCGATCGTGTCTAGGTAGAACTCGGCCGGCATGTCGAGCACGGCGTTGTACTCGTCGTAGAACTTGCGGTGCGACTCGGCGTCGTCGAGGTCGCCGCGGACAAGGTCCTGGTAAAAATCCCAATGCGAATTGAGGTGGCGTCCCGGGTTCATCGCGATGAACCCGGCGTGCTGCAGGAAGCCGGGGTAGACCTCGCGGCCGTGGCCGGGGTAGTTCGGCGGCACGGTGTGGATCACGTTGCCCTTGAACCAGGACAGCGGCTGGGTAGTGGCCAGGTTGTTGACGCTGGTGGGGTTGCGGCGCGGGTCGATCGGGCCGCCCATCATGGTCAGGCTGCGTGGGGCGGCCTCACCGCGCGCGGCCATCAGCGACACCGCCGCCAGCACCGGCACGGTCGGCTGGCAGACCGAGATCACGTGCAGGCTGGACGCGCCGATGTGGCGGATGAAGGCCTGGACATAGGCGATGTAGTCGTCCAGCCCGAACGGACCGACCGCGGCCGGCACCATGCGCGCATCGACCCAGTCGGTAACGTAGACCTTGTGGTCGCGCAGCAGCGTGCGCACGGTGTCGCGCAGCAGCGTGGCGTGGTGGCCGGACAGCGGCGCCACCACCAGCACCACCGGGTCGTTCTTCATCTTCTCGATGGTCGACGGGTCGTCGCTGAAACGCTTGAAACGCTTCAGCTGGCTGAACGGCTGGTCCAGCGCGACCCGTTCGATCACCGCGATCTCGTGTTCGTGCGCGATGGCGGTATGGATGCCGAAGGCGGGCTTCTCGTAAGCCTTGCCGATGCGATGCATCAGTTCATAGCCGGCGGCCATGCGCTGCGCGCCGGGCAACTGCGCGAACGGATTGCTGGCGTCGTTGAGCATGCGCGCGCCGGCCTGGGCGAAATGACTCAGCGGGCCGAGAAACGCGCGCTGCCACTCATGGATCTGGTAGAGCATCGGGACGATTTGTCGCAGGCGAAAGTCGCCATCTTAGCGCCGATCGGTTTCCGGAGTGTTGCGTCGCCGCCATCAGCGATGGCAGCTCGATCAGCGACTTGGCACCGAAACCGGCCGGTAGCGGCAGCGCAGCAGCAGCTCGTCGACGCCGCTGGTGTCGCCCAGCCCGGCGCGCCATCGCAGTGGTTTCTGGAAGCGCAGGCCGAGCGGCATCAGCACGCGGTTGTACCACCACATCGCGCGCTCACGGTGATGGGTGAGGTACCACTGGCCGAGTTCGAGCAGGCGCGAGGACTTCGGCTGCATGCCGTACACCGCGCTGCGTTCGATGCTGAAGCCATGCCGCGCGAGCAGGGCCACGATCCGCTCCGGCTCGTAGCGGCGGCAGTGGCCGACGAAATCGTCGAACGCCGTCCACGCCGCCGGGTGCAGCGGCACCGACAGCAGCACGGCGGCGCCCGGCGCTGCCACGCGCGCCAGTTCGGCCAGGGCGCCCTCGTCGTCGGCGACGTGTTCGAGGATGTCGAGCGCGCAGACCAGGTCGAAACTGGCGTCGCCGTATGGCAGCGCGCCGATCATGCCGTGTACCGCACTGGCGCCGCTGGCCTGCAGGCAACGCAGCGCGGCATGGCTGAGGTCGACGAAACAGCTGCCGTGCAACGGCAGCCGCGGACGCAGGCCAGGCGCCACCTCCAGCCGGCGCGGCGCGGCCGCGGCCAGTTCGTGCAGCAGCGGCCACGTGTTGAAGCACGCCGGCGCGATCAGTTTCGCCCCGGCCCACAGCGAGTCGTAGAAGCCGCGATTGGCGCGGATCAGTTCGGCGTCGCTGCGGCTTTCGGCGGGGTGCGGTGCGGGCATCGGCGGATTGGGCGACGGGGGCGCTGAGCGCAGCATGAAGTTCAGTTCAGCCGGCGGAGCTCGGTGCCGGCGGCGATGTCGTGCAGCGCGCGCCGGCGCGGGTCGACCAGGGCCACCGCGAACCAGCCGGCCCATACCGCCAGCAGCGTCCACAGCGTCGCGCGCAACCCGATCACCGGTTCCAGCAGCAGCAGCGCCAGCGGCGCGGCCGCCACCAGTACGCGGATCAACGCCTGCTGCAGCGTCGGCCTGCCGCCGTCGCCGCGGGTCAGCCGGATGCGCCACGGGCGCATGCCCAGCGTCTGCCCGCCGCGCCGCCACGAGCTGACGAAGTACGCCACCACCACCGCCCCTTGCAGCGCCTGGTACCAGACCGGCACCACCGTCCGCGCGCCGGTGCGGATCAGGTTGCCGCCGGTGGCGAGCTGACACACGAGACCCACCACCATCACGATCGCCAGCACGATCAGCAGGTCGTAGACCAGCGCCAGCAGGCGTCGCCACGGTGGGCAGGGGGTGTCGGTGGTGGCGAGGTTCGGCGGCATCGTGGCTCGGTCGCTTGCGTAGCGCGCGCGCAATGTCCAGCATCGAGCGCATGAAGAAGGACGAAAACCGCGCCAGTATCGCCGAAGCCGACCGGCGGGACATCAGCACGTTCGTGGAGCGGGTCTGGTCGGAGGACGGCCTGGCCGACCGCACGCTGGAGGCCTACCGGCGCGACCTGGAGGCGCTGGCGCTGTGGCTTGCCGCGCGCGGACGCAACCTGCGCACCGCGCGGCGCGAGGACATCTCCGCCTACCACGGCGCGCAGCCGGCGGCGGTGCGCTCGATCGCGCGACGGCAGTCGGCGTTCCGGCGCTACTACGCCTTCCTCGTCCGCAGCGAGCCCGGCTTCGCCGATCCGACCTTGCTGATCGAGCGGCCGAAGCTGCCACGCAGCCTGCCCAAGGCGCTGGCCGAACGCGAGATCGAGGGCCTGCTGACCGCGCCCGACACCGGCACTACGCTGGGCCTGCGCGACCGCGCCATGCTGGAGCTGATGTACGCCTCCGGCCTGCGCGTGTCCGAACTGGTAGAGCTGCCGCTGGCCGCGCTGAACCCGCGCCAGGGCGTGTTGCGGGTCACCGGCAAGGGTGGCAAGGACCGCCTGGTGCCGGTCGGCGAGGAAGCGCTGGTGCGCATCGGTGCCTACCTGGCTGACGCGCGGCCGGCGCTGGCGAAAGGCCGCCAGCCGGTGGCGCTGTTCCTCAGCCGGCGCGGCGAAGGCATGACCCGGCAGATGTTCTGGACCCTGGTCAAGCGCTACGCGCTGAAAGTCGGCATCAACCCGAAACGCATCTCGCCCCACGTGCTGCGCCACTCCTTCGCCACCCACCTGCTCAATCACGGCGCCGACCTGCGCGCGCTGCAGATGCTGCTCGGCCACAGCTCGCTCAGCACCACGCAGATCTACACGCTGGTGGCGAAGGAAGGCCTGAAGCGGCTGCATGCGCAGCATCATCCGCGAGGGTGAGCAAGTTCGGCTTCCTGGCCTAGGCAGCTCGCGCGGCAGTGCCGTGGAAACCACCATCGCGACCGGTTTTCTGCGGCACCGTGCACCGAATGGCGTTCAGCTGCCTGTGCGAGAATCCGTGTTTGCTGCCGGCGAGCGTGCCGGCCACGGATCAAACGAGGTTGATGATGTTGAAGAAACTGTTGCTGGCGCTGTGCATCGGCGGGCTTTCCCTGAGCGCCTGTGCGGCGGACAACGACGCGGCGCCGGTTGCCGGTTCGGCGGTGACGCCGGCGGCGCAGCAGATGGTGCGGCAGGCGATCAGGAGCCTGGCGGCGAACGTGCAGGTCGATTCGATCGAGCCGGCGCCAATGCCGGGCTTCTACCAGGTGATCGCCGCCGGCCAGTTGCTCTATGTCAGCACCGATGGCAAGTACGCGATGCACGGCGACGTGCTTGACCTGCAGAGCAAGCGCAACCTCGGCGACGACGCCTGGGCGCGCTTCCGCAAAGCCGAGCTGGCCAAGGTGCCGGCGTCCGAGCGCATCGTGTTCGCGCCGCCGAACCCGAAGTACACGATCAGCGTGTTCACCGACGTCAACTGCGGTTTCTGCCGCGCGCTGCACGAGCATGTGGCCGCGTTCAACAAGGAAGGCATCGCGGTGGAGTACCTGGCGTGGCCGCGTGAAGGCCTGGTAACCACCGCCGGCCGGCCCACGCCGACCTACACCGAGATGGTCTCGGTGTGGTGCGCCAAGGACCGCAAGGCCGCGTTCACCGCCGCAAAGGAAGGCCATGCGCCGGCGCCGGCCACCTGCACCAACCCGGTCAAGGACCAGTTCAACCTCGGCGTGAAGCTCGGCGTCAACGGCACCCCGGCGATCTACGGCCCGGATGGGCGCGTGCTGGGCGGCTATGTCACCCCAGAGCAGCTGTTGCAGGCGCTCAAGCAGGGCGGCTGACGCTGGCTTCTGTCCCCTGCGGCTGAAGGGGTTCTCTTGAGCGACAAGGCGGTGGAAAGTCGGGATGGGGTGCTCTTTGCGGGCGGGAGCAAAAGCCACCCCCTCACCTGAAGGACTCCCTTCGGTCGCCAGCCTTCCCCTGCTTTGCAGGAGGAGGCGCCAAGGCGATGCCGTATTGCAGCATAGGGTAGAATAGGCGTTTTCCTCGCACAGCTCCGTTCCCCCGCATGATCGTACTCGACGGGCAGAGCGCCCTCTCGCCGTTCCGCCTCGAACGCCTCAATGCCCGCCTGGATGCCCTGCATCACAGCGTGCGCGTGCAGGCGTCGTGGTTCGTCTATTTCGTCGACGCCGCCACGGCGCCGCAGGGCGAGTTGCGCCAGCACCTGCTGGCCGTGCTGGAGGCAAAGGACGCCGCGCCGGAGCCGGCCACGTTGTGGGTGGTGCCGCGGCTGGGCACGATCTCGCCGTGGTCGAGCAAGGCCACCGACATCCTGCATGGCGCCGGTTTCGACGCATCCGGCTTCAATCTGCGTCGGGTGGAGCGCGGCCTGGCCTGGCAGGTGGCCGGGCTGCCGCCGGCCGGGGCACCGGACCATGCGCCGATCATGGCGCTGCTGCACGACGCGATGACGCAGTCGGTGCTGCAGCGGATCGAGGACGCGCAGGGCCTGTTCCTTGGCGGCACGCCTGGCGACCTGGTGCACGTGGCGCTCGGCGTCGAGCCGCAGGCCGCGCTGGCCGCGGCGAACGTGCGGCTGGGCCTGGCGCTGGCCGACGACGAGATCGAGTACCTGGTCGACCGCTACGCCGAACTCGGCCGCGACCCCACCGATGCCGAGCTGTTCATGTTCGCGCAGGCCAATTCCGAGCACTGCCGGCACAAGGTGTTCAATGCCAGCTGGACGGTGGACGGCGCGGAACAGGACAAGACCCTGTTCGGCATGATCAAGCACACCCACCAGCGCTCGCCCGCGCATACGCTGTCCGCCTATTCGGACAACGCAGCGGTGATCGAGGGCAGCACCGGCCGGCGCTTCTTCGCCGATCCGGCCGATGGCGTGTGGCGCGCCCACGAGGAGCGCATCGACTACGCGATCAAGGTGGAAACGCACAACCACCCCACTGCGATCGCGCCGTGGCCCGGTGCGGCCACCGGCGCCGGCGGCGAGATCCGCGACGAGGGCGCCACCGGTCGCGGCGGCAAGCCGAAGGCCGGGCTCACCGGCTTCTCGGTGTCCGACCTGCGCATCCCCGGCCTGCCGCGACCGTGGGAAGTGGAGCGCCCGCTGCCGCCGCGCATGGCCAGCGCGTTCGAGATCATGCGCGACGGCCCGCTCGGCGCCGCCGCCTTCAACAACGAATTCGGCCGCGCCTGCCTGGGCGGCTATTTCCGCAGCTACGAGCACGAGACTGCCGAACCCGGCCTGCGCCGCGGCTACGACAAGCCGATCATGCTGGCCGGCGGGCTGGCCAACCTGCGCCCCGGCCACGTGCTGAAGCACGCGGTGCAGCCGGGCCACAAGGTGATCGTGCTGGGCGGCCCGGCCATGCTGATCGGCCTGGGCGGCGGTGCGGCCTCGTCGGTGTCCGGCGGTGCGTCGAGCGCGGAGCTGGATTTCGCCTCGGTGCAGCGCGACAACGCCGAGATGGAGCGGCGCTGCCAGGAAGTGATCGACGCCTGCTGGCGTCGCGGCGAGGCCAACCCGATCGTCAGCGTGCACGACGTCGGCGCCGGTGGCCTCTCCAACGCGATTCCCGAACTGCTCAACGACGCTGGCGTGGGCGGCGTGATCGACCTGTCGATGATTCCCTGCGACGACCCGTCGCTGTCGCCGATGCAGGTGTGGAGCAACGAGTCGCAGGAACGCTACGTGCTGGCGATCGCGCCGGAAAACCTCGCCGAGTTCGAGGCGATGTGCGTGCGCGAGCGCTGCCCGTATGCGGTAGTCGGCGACGCCACGGCCGAGCGCCAGCTGGTGCTGACCGACCCGCGCCGCGGACTGACCGTCATCGACCTCCCCATGGACGTGCTGTTCGGCAAGCCGCCGCGGATGCACCGCGACGCGCAGCGCGGCAAGCCGCGCGTCGACCTGCTGCCGGACCTGACCGGCATCGGCATGGACGAGGCGCTGCTGCGCGTGCTGCGCCTGCCCGGCGTGGGCAGCAAGAGTTTCCTGATCACCATCGGCGACCGCACCGTCGGCGGCCTGAACGCGCGCGACCCGATGGTCGGCCCGTGGCAGGTGCCGGTGGCCGATTGCGCGGTGACCCTCGCCGACTTCGACGGCTACGCCGGCGAGGCGATGGCGATGGCCGAACGCGCGCCGGTGGCCCTGCTCTCCAGCGCCGACGCGGCGCGGCTGACGGTGGGCGAGGCGATCACCAACCTGGCCGCCGCGCCGATCGCCAGCCTGGGCGAGATCCGGCTCTCCGCGAACTGGATGGCCGCGGTCAACCACCCGGGCGAGGATGCCGCGCTGTTCGACGCGGTGAAGGCCGTCGGCATGGAGCTGTGCCCGGAGCTGGAGATTTCGATTCCGGTCGGCAAGGACTCGCTGTCGATGCAGACCGTATGGAAGGACGGCGACACCGCGCAGCGCACGATATCGCCGGTGTCGCTGGTGGTCACCGGCTTCGCCCGGGTCACCGACGCGCGCCGCACGCTCACCCCGCAGTTGCGGCTGGACCGCGGTGCGACCGCGCTGTGGCTGATCGACCTGGGCGCGGGCCGCGACCGCCTCGGCGGCTCCGCACTGACCCAGGTGTTCAACCGTTCCGGCGGCGTGCCGCCGAACCTGGACGACGCGAAACGACTGCGCGCGCTGTTCGAGCTGGTGCAGGAAGCCAACGCCGGCGGCCTGCTGCTGGCCTACCACGACCGCTCCGACGGCGGCGTCATCACCACCTTGCTGGAGATGGCGTTTGCCGGCCACTGCGGGCTGGAGATCCACCTGGATGGCTGGGCCGAGGCGACCTTGCGCGCGCTGTTCAACGAGGAGCTCGGCGCGGTGGTGCAGGTGGCCGAGGCGAACCGCGAGGCGTTCGAGGCGCTGTTGATCAAGCACGAACTGGCCGGCGTCAGCCACCGCATCGGCCGACCGAAGGAAAAGCTGGGCATCAAGCTGTTCCTGGGCGACGAGACCTTGTTCAAGTGGCACTGGAGCACGCTGTTCAAGGCCTGGAACGAGACCAGCCATGCGATGCAACGCCTGCGCGACAACCCGCTCACCGCCGACGCGGAGTCGGAGTGGCGGCTCGACGACGCCGATCCGGGCATCACGCCGAAGCTCAGCTTCGACCCGGCGCAGGACGTCGCTGCAGCGTTCATCGGCCAGGGCGTGCGCCCGCGCGTCGCGGTGCTGCGCGAGCAGGGCGTCAACGGCCAGGTGGAGATGGCGGCCGCGTTCACCCGCGCCGGCTTCGACGCGGTGGACGTGCACATGTCCGACCTGGCCAGCGGCCGGGTGAAGCTGGCCGAGTTCCGCGGCTTCGCCGCCTGCGGCGGCTTCTCCTACGGTGACGTGCTCGGCGCCGGCCGCGGCTGGGCCACCTCGATCCTGTACAACGACTACCTGCGCGCCGAGTTCGCCGCGTTCTTCGCCGATCCCACGAAGTTCGCGCTCGGCGTGTGCAATGGTTGCCAGATGCTGTCGCAGCTGAAGGAGATCATTCCCGGCGCGCAGCACTGGCCGAAGTTCCTGCGCAACGCGTCCGAACAGTACGAGGCACGCCTGGCCACGCTGGAGATCCTCGACACGCCGAGCCTGTTCTTCAAGGGCATGGCCGGCTCGCGGATTCCGGTGGCGGTGGCGCACGGCGAGGGCCGGGTGAGTTTTCCGCACACCTGCAGCCCGTCGAAGTCGAACGGCGCCGTGCGCTTCGTCGACAACCGCGGCAGGCCGACCGAGAGCTTCCCGCTCAACACCAACGGTTCGCCCGGTGGCTTGGCCGGTTTCACCGCCGCCGACGGCCGCGTGACGATCATGATGCCGCACCCCGAGCGCGTGTTCCGCAGCGTGCAGCTGAGCTGGCATCCGGAACAGTGGGGCGAGGATTCACCGTGGATGCGCATGTTCCGCAACGCTCGCGTGTGGTGCGGCTGACCGCCTACCGCGTCGCGAGGCACTGAGTGATGGTCCGGCGTCATTCGCCGGCATGGCGTGTCGTACTGCCACTACTGGCCTGGCTGATCCTGCTGGCGCTGCTGCCGTGGTGGCTGGGCCTGCCGCTGCTGCTGGCGCTGGCGATCGCGGTGGCCGTGCTACCGCAGCGGCTGGCCGACGAGCATGCCGCCTTGATCCGGCGCACCCTGCGCTGGGGCCTGCCCGGCATGCTGTTCGCGCTGCAGCGGACGCTGGGCGGCGATGCCTTCGCCTGGGGCGCGGCCTTGCTGGGTGCGTTGGCCGGTTACACCATGCTGGCCGGGCTGGAGGCGTGGCTCGACCGCGAGCTGCGTCGCGCGCCGGCGGCGCCATCCGCCGAGTGGCCGGAACTGGCGATGGCGCCGATCGGTCCGGCGGCGGAGATCATCGAGCTGCAGCTGCCGGCATGGCAGCTCGCCACCGGCGGCCTGCCCGATCCGCTGGGAGGTTGCGTGGCCCACCGCGATGGCGCATACGTTTTCGAGATCGGCGAGCGCATCGCCGGCGCCGACGCACCGGTCGCCTTCAGCCCCGGCGGGCGCTGGTTTGCCGCGCAGCTGCGCCACGGCCGCGGCGTGCTGCTGTGGGATCGCCAGCGCGAGCGGCAGCACCGCCTGCGCGGCTGGCGCCTCGACGGCTGGTACCGCGGCCAGCCGTACCTGGTGCGCCGCGACGGCGACATGCCGCTGGCGCTGTCGACCGTGCTTGGCGGGGACGACGCGGATGAAAGCTGAAGCCGCCGCAGGCCACGGGTCGCTGGCCATGCCGTGCGGGCTGTTCTCCCTGCGCGCATCTTTGCGCATACTTGCCGAATGAGCACGCCCGCTTCCCAACGATCACCGTTCGCGCCGGCGCTCAGCGTGGTCGTGGTATCCGCCGACAGCGGCCCGAGCTTGCGCGAATGCGTGCGCAGCGTGCTGGCCAGCACGCTGGCGCTGGAGTTGATCCTGGTCGACAACGATTCGCACGACGGCGTGCCCGAGGCGATCGAGCACGTGCATGCGCACGACCCCCGCCTCCGCTTGATCTACAACTCCCGCAACCTGGGCTTCGGCCCGGCGGTGAACCTCGCCGCGAAGCAGGCGTACGGCCAGGCGCTGCTGATCCTCAACCCCGATTGCCTGTTGCCGCAGGACGACCTGCAGCGATTGCTGGACCTGCTTTCCGGGCGACCCGGAGCGGGCCTGGTCGGCGCCGTAGTGTGCGATGCCGAGGGCCACCCCGATCCCGCGTCGTGGCGCCGCGACCCGCTGCTGTGGCGCGCGCTCAACAGCCTGTTCGGCCGCACCGGCGAGAAGATCAACATCGAGCGCGAGATTCCGGCCGAGGTGGTCGAGGCCGAGGCGGTATCGGGCGCGGTGATGCTGATGCCACGCGCGCTGTTCCAGCGTCTCGGCGGTTTCGACGAGGGCTATTTCCTGCATTGCGAAGACCTGGACCTGTGCCGCCGCGTGCGCAACCTCGGCTACCAGGTGCTGCTGGCCGGCGACGTGCGCGTGCAGCACGGCAAGGGCAGCTCCAGCCGGCACCGCCCGGTGTTCGTCAGCCGCCACAAGCACCGCGGCATGTGGCGCTGGTTCCGCAAGCACGACCCGGCCGCGCGCAATCCACTGGTGGCCTGCGTGGTGTGGCTGGGCATCTGGGGACATTTCCTGCTGCAGATTCCCGGCCAGCTGCTGCGGCGGAAAGCGAGGAGCGAGTGAAGGGAAGCGGAAAAATGGAGAAGGCAAAAGCGCCTTGCAGTGTCGCTGCTGTTCTCGCACTCCTCGCTTCTCTCTATTCACCTACCGCCCTATGAACGCACGCACCATCTCCCTTCTTGCCACCCTCGGCCTGCTGGTGATGACCGCCGTGTGGGGCTCCACCTTCGTGCTGATCAAGGACGTGGTCGGGCGCATGCCGGTGGCGGATTTCCTGGCCGTGCGCTTCGTCATCGCCGCCGTGGCCATGCTGGTGCTGTTCGCGCGGCCGGTGTGGCGGCTCGGCCGGCGGCAGGTGCTGCATGGCCTGCTGCTGGGCGCGATCTACGGCATCGGCCAGTTGCTGCAGACCTGGGGCCTGTCGCTGATCGCGCCCAGCGTCAGCGGCTTCGCCACCGGCATGTACGTGGTGTTCACGCCGATCCTCGCGCTGCTGCTGCTCGGCCAGCGCATGGCCGGCGTGGTGTGGCTGGCGGTGGGGCTGTCCACCGCGGGCCTGGCGCTGCTCTCGCTCAACGGCGTATCGGTGGACCTTGGCGTGTGGCTGACGCTGGCCTCGGCGGCGCTGTATGCGCTGCACATCGTGCTGCTTGGCCAGTGGTCGCGGCAGGGCGAGGCGTTCGGCTTGTCGGCGGTGCAGATGGTGGCGATCGCCGCGGTCTGTCTGCTCGCCACCGCGCCGCACGGGCCGGTGCTGCCGCCGGATCGCAGCGCCTGGTTCGCCGTGCTGTACATGGCGCTGATCGCCGGCGCCGGCGCGATGCTGATGCAGACCTGGGCGCAGTCGCACCTGCCGGCCACCCGCGCGGCGATCGTGATGACCACCGAACCGGTGTTCGCCGCCGCGTTCGCCGT
Organism: Rhodanobacter sp. FW106-PBR-R2A-1-15; assembly: GCF_058789735.1. Classification (NCBI taxonomy): domain Bacteria; kingdom Pseudomonadati; phylum Pseudomonadota; class Gammaproteobacteria; order Lysobacterales; family Rhodanobacteraceae; genus Rhodanobacter; species Rhodanobacter sp. FW106-PBR-R2A-1-15. The sequence goes on from NZ_JBYTEM010000005.1 coordinate 59,926, forward strand.
GCTGCTCGGCAGCGACGTGCTGAGCTGGCGCATGCTCGCCGGCGGCGGGCTGATTCTGGCGGCGATGTACCTGGTCGAGTTGATGCCGCGGCGCGCGGCACTGTCCGCCGAGGCGGTCCATCACGAGGTGTGAGGCCTCGATGCACGTCGTGCTGCGCGCGTCTGCAGGGCGATGCGCACCAGGTACACCACGATCGCCACGTTGCCGACCAGCGTCGCCAGCTTCAGCCAGCCGAAGCGGTGCAGCGTCTCGTACAGTTCCAGCGGGATCAGCGAGCCGGTGGCGATCACGGTGAACCATTCGGCCCAGTACTTGCCCAGCCACAGGCCGATGCCCTCGATGCCGAACAGCACCGCGTAGCCGAGCGCGACCGCACCGACCGCCACGAAGCGGCTGGGCCCGAAATCCTGCAGCAGGCCGACCAGTTTCCAGCGCAGGCCGTTGCTGTCGGTCAGCGAGAGGTGTTCCAGCCAGTGCACCAGCTGTTCGAAGCTCTGCTGGTGGTCGAGGTGGAACGCCGCCATGGCTACCAGCAGCAGGCAGGCGGTCTTGATGATCTCGTAGACCGCGATGACGCGCAGGCCGGCATGGCGCGGTTGGGTTGCGGCCGGCGCGGGAGCAGGGGCGGGTTCGGCAGTGGGCATCGAGTGGCGATCGGAGTGGTTGGCGCTATTGTCGCCGATCCGGCGCCGGCGCCGGCGCTGTGCGGCGGCCGCGGCGATCGTCCATGCGCCCGTCATGCCGCAAGCTGCCACACTACGGGTGACGACCGCGCGAGCCGGAGGCGTTCGCGAAGACCGTTTTCTTCTTTCGGAGAGCCGCCATGCCCGATCGTGCCGAGGATGCCAGCTCCGCCGCGGCGACCAGCGGCGAATCCGCGCCGCACGGACCGTCGGCCGTCGGCCTGCATGACGCGAAACTTGCCGGTTGGTATGGCGAGGACAGCGGCGAGCTGTTCCGCGGCATGCCGATCGGCGCCGGCGACGTGGTGGTGGACGTCGGCTGCGGTGCTGGCGTCAACAGCGTGTTCTGCGCGCGCCATGGCGCCCACGTCTACGCCATTGACCGCGAACCGCAGGTGATCCGCGAGCTGCGCGCCCGGTTGAGCGTCGAAGCCCGCGGCGAGTACGCCGCGCTGGTCAGCGATGCGAATCCGCTGCCGCTGGACGACGGCATCGCCACGCGGGTGGTCTGCACCGAGGTGTTGCAGCATGTCGAGGATCCGCGCCGAATGCTGGCCGAGCTGGTGCGGGTCGGCGCGCCCGGCGCGCTCTACCTGCTCAGCGTACCTGGCGCGTTGCAGGAGGCGTTGCAGGACAAAGTGTTGCCGCCCGAGTATCGCGAACTGCCCGGTGGCGCCCTGCGGGTGATCGGTCGCGACGAGTTCGCGCAGTGGGTTGGCCAGGCCGGCCTGACGGTGGTGGAGCACACCCAGCACGGCTTCTTCTGGTCGATCTGGTGGGCATTGTTCTGGGGTTGCCAGGTGGAGCTGCACGACCCCGCGCACTCGGTGCTGGATCACTGGACCGCCGCCTGGCAGTCCCTGCTGGAGATGCCGCAGGGACTGCAGCTCAAGCGGCAGCTGGACGAATTCATGCCGATCAGCCAGATCATCGTGGCGCGCAAGCCCTGAGCGCGGCACTGCGGCGAACCGTGGCCGTGCTGTCGGATACTCCCCGTGCGCCGGCCCCTCCCGCAACAGGAGAGGGGCCGGGTGCTCAGCAGCAGCGTCCGCCAGTGCCCTTGTAGCGCGCTTCCTGGCGCTCGCGGAAGAACTCCTTGTAACTGGGCACCTCGCGTTCGGGGTGATGCTCGCGCAGGTGCTTCACGTAGATGTCGTAGTCGGGCACGCCGCAGCACAGGCGGGCGGTTTGCACCGCCCACTTGCCCACGGAACGGAAGCTCGCATTCATCGCGTCGTCCTCAGCCGGCCACGCTCGCCAGCGCCACGTACGGTTCCTCGTGCGCGGTCGGGTGGTTGGTCTGCCAGCCCCTGATCGCAGCGCGCAGGCAGAAGATCACCATCGCCACGACCAGCGCCATGAACAGGCCGGTCATCGCCATGTCCACGTAGTTGTTGGTGACGATCTGCTGCATCGCCGCCTGGGTCTTGGCCGGTGCCAGCAACTGGCCCCGCTGCATCGCCGCCGCGTACTTGTTCGCGGCGGCGGTGAAGCTGATCGGGCCGACCAGTTTCTCGTAGCCGGCGGTGAGCGTGCAGATGATCAGCCACAGCGCCGGGATGCCCGGCACCCATACGTAGCGCTCGCGCTTGAGCTTCACCACCACCACCGTGGCCAGCATCAGCGCGATCGCGGCCAGCATCTGGTTGGCGATGCCGAACAGTGGCCACAGCGTATTGATGCCGCCGAGCGGATCGACCGCACCCTGGTACAGGAAGTAGCCCCACAGCACCACGCAGATCGCGGTGGCCAGCAGGTTGCCGGTCCACGACTCGGTGGCCTGCAGCGGCTTGTGGATCAGGCCGGCGATCTCCTGGATCATGAAGCGGCCCACGCGGGTGCCGGCGTCCACCGTGGTGAGGATGAACAACGCCTCGAACAGGATCGCGTAGTGGTACCAGAACGCCACCATGCCCTCGCCGGGGATGATGTTGTGCAGCAGCTGGGCCATGCCCACCGCCAGCGTCGGTGCGCCGCCGGCGCGGCTGAGGATGCTGTTCTCGCCGATGTCTTTCGCGGTCCGCATCAACTCATCCGGAGTCACCACGAAGCCCCACTGGCTGATCGTGGTGGCGGCCTGCTCCACGGTGGTGCCGATGATCGCACCGGGCGCATTCATCGCGAAGTACACACCCGGGTGCAGCGAGGCGGCGGCGACCAGCGCCATGATCGCCACGAACGCCTCCATCAGCATGCCGCCGTAGCCGACCATGCGCGCCTGGCCTTCGTTGGCCAGCAGCTTCGGCGTGGTGCCGGAGGCGATGATCGAATGCCAGCCGGATACCGCGCCGCAGGCGATGGTGATGAACAGGAACGGGAACAGGTTGCCGGCGAACACCGGGCCGGTGCCGTCGATGAACTTGGTCACCGCGGGCATCTGCAGGGTCGGCGCGGCCAGGAAGATCGCCAGCGCCAGCAGCGCGATGGTGCCGATCTTGAGGAAGGTGCTGAGGTAGTCGCGCGGCGCCAGCAACAGCCACACCGGCAGCACCGAGGCCACGAAGCCGTAGCCGATCAGCCACCAGGCCAGCGTCTTGGCATCCATGTCGAAGATCGGCGCCAGCGCGGCAGAGTCGGCCACGAACTTGCCGGCCCAGATCGAGGCCAGCAGCAGCACCAGGCCGATGATCGACACTTCCAGGATGCGGCCCGGGCGGAACCAGCGCATGTAGCCGCCCATCAGGAACGCGATCGGGATGGTGGCGGCCACGGTGAAGGTGCCCCACGGGCTGTGCGTGAGCGCCTTGACCACCACCAGCGCCAGCACCGCCAGCACGATCATCATCAGCACCAGCACGCCGATCATCGCTACGATGCCGGGCATCGGGCCCAGCTCCTCGCGCAGCATGTGGCCGAGCGAGCGCGCGTCGCGGCGCAGCGACAGGCCCAGGATCATGAAATCCTGCACCGCGCCGGCGAACACCACGCCGAACAGGATCCACAGCGTGCCGGGCAGGTAGCCCATCTGGGCGGCCAGCACCGGGCCGACCAGCGGGCCGGCGCCGGCGATCGCGGCGAAGTGGTGGCCGAACACCACCCACTTGTCGGTCGGCACGTAGTCCAGGCCGTCGTTGCGCAGGACCGAGGGTGGTGCGCGGGTCGGGTCCAGCTTCAGCACCGAGTGTTCGATGAACTTGCCGTAGAAGCGGTAGCCGATCACGAAGATCGCGATCGAGGCGGCTACCAGCCAGATTGCGTTGATCGGCTCGCCCCGGCGCAGGGCCACCACGCCCAGGCAGAACGCGCCGACGATGGCGATGGCGACCCACAATATCCTGCTGGCAGGGCTGGGCTTGGGCATGACGGCGGCTTGCATGGGCGGGCTCTCCTGGGCAGTGCCGCAAGATTCGTACCGTCGGCCGTGGCGGTCAATCCCGAAACCGGCAAAGCGGCATTAGCCATTGGTCGAATAGCGAAGCCCGCGTCGTCACGCCGTGACGAGGCGGCGACGCTACACTGGCCCCCCCCCTGACCACAAGGAATTCGTCATGCGCATCGCGGTTCGCTACGGTTTGCTGAGCCTTGTGCTCGCCGTCGCCGCGCTGCCGCTGACGGCCACCGGTTCCGGTCAGTTCAAGGGCCTGCTGAACAAGGTCAAGCAGTCGACGCAGCCGTCCAGTTCATCGCAGCTCGGCAACAACCTGCCGACCAGCGACATCGCCGCCGGGCTCAAGCAAGCACTGGCCAAGGGCACCACCAACGCGATCAACAGCCTCGGCCGTGACGGCGGCTTCTGGAACAACAGCAAGGTGCGCATCCCGCTGCCGGGCAAGCTAGAACGGGCCGGCAAGCTGGCGCGCCAGCTGGGCCAGGGCGCCAAGGTCGACGCGTTCGAGCTGAGCATGAACCGCGCGGCGGAGAAGGCGGTGCCGCAGGTGGCTGAGATCTTCGGCGACGCGATCCGCAGGATGACGCTGGACGACGCGCGCGGCATCCTCGCCGGCGGCGACCACGCGGCCACCGATTTCTTCCGCCGCACCGCCGGCGACGCACTGACCGCGCGCATCCACCCGATCGTGGCCAAGGCCACCGACAGCGTCGGCGTCACCCAGAAGTACAAGTCGTTCACCGCCGGCAGCATGGGCGGCGAACTCGGTGGCGTGCTCGGCGCGCTCGGCGGCGGCAATTCGAACAAGGGCGGCAGCCCGCTGAACCTGGACGACTACGTAACGGCGAAAACCCTGGACGGCCTGTTCACCACCATCGGCGAGCAGGAGCAGTCGATCCGCCACAACCCCGCCGCACGCACCACCGACCTGCTGAAGAAGGTGTTCGGCGTTTGAAGCCGCTTGCGACTTCAACAAATGGGTACGAGGCTTTGCCCGGCTTTCTGCCGTTGAAGCATGGGGCATCGCCGCTTGTACCGGCATCGCATCGACCACAGATCACCCAGTAACAGTGTTCAAGGCGAGGTCCTCATGGTCCGTGAAATCCTCAAGATGGGCGACCCGCGCCTGCTGCGCATCGCGCCGCTGGTGCGCCCCGCGATGCTGGGCAGCGCGGAACTCGATGCGCTGATCGCCGACATGTTCGAGACCATGCAGGCCGCTGATGGGGTCGGCCTGGCCGCACCGCAGATCGGTGTCGATCTGCAGCTGGTGATCTTCGGCTTCGAGCATTCCGAACGCTACCCGGACGCGCCCGAAGTGCCGCGCACCATCCTGCTCAACCCGGTGATCACGCCGCTGTCGCAGGACATGGAGGAGGGCTGGGAAGGCTGCCTGTCGGTGCCCGGCCTGCGCGGCGCGGTGAACCGCTGGACGCTGATCCGCTACGAAGGCATCGACCCGAAGGGCGCGCGCATCGAACGCACCGCCGAGGGCTTCCACGCGCGCGTGGTGCAGCACGAATGCGACCACCTGATCGGCCGGCTGTACCCCTCGCGCATCACCGACTTCAGCAAGTTCGGCTACACCGACGTGCTGTTTCCGGGGCAGAACATGGAGACGGCCGATGCGCGCAATGTGGAATGACACCGTGCTCGCAGAGAGCAACGATACGGTGGTGGTCGAGGGCAATCACTATTTTCCTGCCGATTCGCTCCGACGCGAGTATTTCCGCGACAGCGATCATCACAGTGTCTGTCCGTGGAAGGGCACGGCCAGTTACTACGACCTGGTGGTCGGCGATGCGGTCAATCCGCAAGCGGCCTGGTACTACCCGCAACCGAAGGATGCCGCCGCGCAGATCAAGGGTCGCGTGGCGTTCTGGCATGGTGTTGAGGTGGTGAGCTGACTACCTCGGTTGCCGTCGGGTCCAGCATGCCGGTACGCATCGCGGCCGACTGATGCCCTTGCGCAGCCAGCGGCTGCACAAGGGCATTGTTGTCGTCAGTGCTTTTGATCCTGCACGGCCTTGGCTGCCGATTCCGCGTCGTCGAACCGCCACGCCGGCTTGTTCGTCCCGTCGAGGTTCAGCTGCGCGCGCGGGAGGCCGTCCTTGCCGTTGAGCTTGATGTGGGCGCTGTTGGTATCGGTGCCCAATTCAATGCCAGTGTCCTTCGCCTTGGGATCGCCGTAGTTGATGATCATCCCGGCGAAGCCTTCCTTGTCGTCGACCATCATGCCGATCGCATCATAGGGCGGAGTGGCCCGGTCCAATCCGAACACGGCACGCCCCATGCCCATGTAGCCCATGCCGCCGCGCTCATTGCCCTTCGGGTCGTACAGCGTCAAGCCGTAGTTGTCGCCATCGCCGATGCGCTTGTAGCTCTCGCCGCCAATGAAGGGTGCGGGCATTTGTCCAAGCGCGAGGCGGTCCGCGCCGGTCGCGCCGAGGAAGATGATGCCGTCGGAGGCATCGTCCTTGCGCACGCGGTCCTTGCTGGCCGGTACCGGTGCGCCGATCAGGATGCGGTCGTGTCCCTGCGCATCGGTGATCACCAGGCCCTGTGCCCGGAGAATCGGGTCCGGTCTGGTCGGTGTGTCTGGCTTGCGCAGCAATGGCACGGCAGCCAGTGCGATCACCGCCAGCAGGGCGATGATCACCAGCATGCGCAAACGCGCTACTTCCCGTTGCAAGCGATTCCAGTCTTCCACGCGGACGTCGGTCTGTTCGGACATGCGTTGTCTTCCTTTTCCGGGTTGGGAATGCTGGGCCGGGCAGTCGCGACGCGGCATGCCGCGGACGCGCGCAGCTCTCACAGCTTACCGCGGCCGCACGAGTGCTGGTGCGCGCGGGAACACCGCCTGAACTTGCGGTGGCGTAAGCTGCTTGAGGGCGAATCTCTGCCCGGGAGAAGTTCGGTGAAGAAAGAAGATGAAACGCACATGCAGATCGTTTCGGCGGACATCAGCTCGGAATCGCTGACCGGCATGGTGATCTTCCGGCCGCATTGCATGTCCCGTGCGGGGCGCAAGGTGGACGAAGCCGGCAAGAGCGGCAACTGGTATGCCTTGCGTCCCGCCGAGGTGCGCAGCTTCGCGCGGGCGCTGCTGGATGCGGCCGATACGCTGGATCTGAAAACGAAGACGCTGCAGGCGGCGAAGACGGCGACGGGCTGACCGCTGTGCCGGCGCGCGACTCGAAGGGAGCGCGCATCGAACGCACCGCCGAAGGCTTCCACGCCCGCGTGGTGCAGCACGAGTGTGACCACCTGATCGGTTGGCTGTACCCCTCACGCATCACCGACTTCGGCAAGTTCGGCTATACCGAGGTGCCGTTTCCGGGCCAGAACATGGAGACGGCTGATGCGCGCGATGTGGAATGACACCGTTCTCGCAGAGAGCAACGATACGGTGGTGGTCGAGGGCAACCACTATTTCCCCGCCGACTCGCTCCGGCGCGAGTATTTCCGCGACAGCGATCATCACAGTATCTGTCCATGGAAGGGCACGGCGAGTTACTACGACCTGGTTGTCGGCGATGCGATCAATCCGCAAGCTGCCTGGTACTACCTGCAACCGAAAGATGCCGCCGCGCAGATCAAGGGGCGCGTGGCGTTCTGGCATGGTGTCGAAGTGGTGGGCTGACGACCTCGGCTGCCGCGGGCGCAGCGCTCGCGGATGATGCAGCACGCCCGAGAGAACATCCCCCGAGGTGGCGGCCCTGCTGGACAGCGTGTTGCTGTGGCACCTGCTGCATGACGGTTATCTGCTGGCGCTGCCCCTGTGCTGGCTGTGCGGTCGGCTGCTGCCTGGCGCGCTGGCGGCTGAATACCCATCAGTCGCTTGGCAGCAGGAAGGAATCAGCGAAGCCAGTTGAGTGTTTCGGACAACGTGGCATCGGCGGTGTGCACCGCAGCTGCAAAATCATCTTTGTTGCCGGCTTGGCTAGCACGGTACTCACCCACTACGAAGCGAAGTAGAGCAGGACTCCGGGGGTGTTGAGTGTGGCCGCCGCGGAGTGCAAAGTTGACAACCGCAAAACCATTTTATAAATTGGTTTTGCGGCATTATGTCGTACTCCGGAGAAAGTCATGCCAACCATCACACTCTCAAAGGCCCTTCACGAGGAGCTGCAGGCGCTCGCGGGTGGAGCATTCGTAACAACAGTGCCCGAGGTAATTGAGCAGCTTTTGGAAGCATGGAAGAAAAAGGACGATCACAGCGCCGCAGAAAAGGGCAGGGGGGGCGAAGACCCATCGGGGTCTCACAGGCTCAGGAGTCCTCGTGAACGCGGCATCGAAGTCGTGTTTGACGGCAACAGAATTTCTGCTGTTTCGGTACCCGATTTGTACAGACAAGTCGGCAATGCCTTGCTTGCCGGTGGGTACGCGAAAAAAATGAATGAGCTTGATCCGTTCAGTACGAGCAGTAGACGATACTTGTACTCGTCGAAGGGTTTGCATCCGACTGGAGCACACTTCGTTCAACCTGTGAAGGTCGGCCCGTTTGTGATGGAAGCGCATAAAGACTACAAGAATGCGTTGGCCCATCTTGCCAAGCTATGCGGAAAACTTGGCGGCAGTCTCGACTACTGACGTTGGACTCAAGATTAACGATGGGCGTTGATCTGAGCGCGCAGCTTCAGCGTGGCGGTGCGCGCGGTTTCGGCGAAGTTCTCGTCGTGGCCGGCGTAGAGGATCGCACGCGAAGAGCTGATCATCAGACCCGTGCCGTCGGCGGTGGCGCCGTGTTCAAGTACGGCCTCCACGTCGCCGCCCTGGGCGCCGATGCCGGGCACCAGCAGCGGCATGTCACCGACCAGGGCGCGCACCTTGCCCAGTTCCTCCGGCCAGGTGGCGCCGGTGACCAGCGCGCAGTTGCCGTTGGCGTTCCAGTCGCGGGCGACGGTCTCGGCCACACGCAGGTAGAGCGGCAGGCCGCCGCAGTCCAGCGCCTGGAAGTCGGCGCCGCCGGGGTTGGAGGTGCGGCAGAGCAGGATCACGCCCTTGTCGGCGCACTCCAGGAACGGCGCGATGGAGTCTCGGCCGAGGTAGGGGTTGAGCGTCACCGCGTCGGCGCGGTAGCGCTCGAACGCCTCGCTGGCGTAGTGCTGCGCGGTGGAGCCGATGTCGCCGCGCTTGGCATCGAGGATCACCGGCACGCCGGGATGCTTCGCGTGGACGTGCGCAATCAGTCGCTCCAGTGCGTCCTCGGCGCGCAGCGCGGCGAAGTGCGCGATCTGCGGCTTGAACGCGCAGACGAGGTCCGCCGTGGCGTCGACGATGGCGGCGCAGAAGGCGAACACCGCATCGGGCGCGCCGCGCAGGTGCGCGGGGAATTTTGCCGGTTCCGGATCGAGGCCGACGCAGACCAACGAGTGGTTGCGCTGCCAGGCGGCTTGGAGGGAAGACATGAAGTGCATCGGTGGCTCCGTTCCAGGTTCCCCTTCTCCCTTTGGCGACCTTGGGAGTCCCCTTGTGGGTGAGAAGGTGCCCCGAAGGGGCGGATGAGGGTGCGGGCGGGGCGCTGCGTCCACACCCGGCGCAAGCCCCGAACCCTCACCCCAACCCTCTCCCGGAGGGAGAGGGGGCCAACGTCAGGCCAGCTTCTTGTACTTCACCCGGTGCGGCCGCGCACCTTCGTCGCCCAGGCGGCGCTTCTTGTCGGCCTCGTACTCGTTGTAGTTGCCGGGGAAGAACTCCACGTGCGAGTCGCCCTCGAACGCGATGATGTGGGTGGCGATGCGGTCGAGGAACCAGCGGTCATGCGAGATCACCATCGCGCAGCCGGGGAATTCCAGCAGGGCGTCTTCCAGCGCGCGCAGGGTTTCCACGTCGAGGTCGTTGGACGGTTCGTCGAGCAGCAGCACGTTGCCGCCCTGCAGCAGGGTCTTGGCCATGTGCAGGCGGCCGCGCTCGCCGCCGGACAGGCTGCCGACGATCTTCTGCTGGTCGGTGCCCTTGAAGTTGAAGCGACCGATGTACGCGCGCGACTGGATCTCGAAGTTGCCGATGGTGAGGATGTCCGAGCCGCCGGACACTTCCTGCCACACGTTGTTCTTCGGGTCGAGCGCCTCGCGCGACTGGTCGACATAGGCCAGCTTGGTGGTGTGGCCCAGCTTCACCTCGCCCGAGTCCGGCGTCTCCTTGCCCATGATCATCTTCATCAGGGTGGACTTGCCGGCGCCGTTCGGGCCGATCACGCCGATGATGGCGCCCGGCGGCACCTTGAACGACAGGTCCTCGATCAGCACGCGGTCGCCGAACGACTTGGTGACGTTCTTGAACTCGATCACCTCCTGGCCCAGGCGCTCGCCCGGCGGGATGAAGATCTCGTTGGTCTCGTTGCGGCGCTGGTAGTCGACCGAGTTCAGTTCCTCGAAGCGGGCCAGGCGGGCCTTGCCCTTGGACTGGCGGCCCTTGGCGGCCGAACGCACCCACTCCAGCTCCTTCGCGATCGCCTTCTGGCGCGACTTCTCCTGGTTCGCTTCCTGCTTCAGGCGGGCGTCCTTCTGCTCCAGCCACTCGGTGTAGTTGCCCTTCCACGGAATGCCGCGGCCGCGGTCGAGTTCGAGGATCCACTCGGCGGCGTTGTCGAGGAAGTAGCGGTCATGGGTGACCGCCACCACGGTGCCGGGGTAGTCGTGCAGGAACTGCTCCAGCCAGTCCACCGATTCGGCGTCCAGGTGGTTGGTCGGTTCGTCCAGCAGCAGCATGTCCGGCTTGGACAGCAGCAGGCGGCACAGCGCCACGCGGCGCTTCTCGCCGCCGGACAACGGGCCGACCTTGGCTTCCCACGGCGGCAGGCGCAGCGCGTCGGCGGCCACTTCCAGCTGGCGCTCCAGCGCGTGCGCGTCGTTCGCGGCCAGCAGGTTTTCCAGCTGTTCCTGTTCCTTGGCCAGCTTGTCGAAATCTGCGCCATCCTCGGCGTAGGCGGCGTAGACCTCCTCCAGCCGCTTCTGCGCATCGAGGACCACGGACACGCCTTCTTCCACCACCTCGCGCACGGTCTTCTCCGGATTCAGGTCCGGCTCCTGCGCCAGGTAGCCGATCTTGGTGCCCGGCTGTGCGCGCGCCTCGCCCTGGAAGTCGGTATCCACGCCGGCCATGATCTTCAGCACGGTGGACTTGCCCGCGCCGTTGACGCCGAGCAGGCCGATCTTGGCGCCGGGGAAGAAGCTGAGCGAGATGTCCTTGATGATCTGCCGTTTCGGCGGGACGATCTTGCTGACCCCGTTCATGGTGTAGATGTACTGCGAGCTCATGCAACCTCCGAAAGCGGGCACCGCGCCGCCGGTAAGGCGGCCACGGTAAAGGGAATTCGTCAAACCGCGTATTATAGCGGTTTGCGGCCCGCTACCGCGGCCAACTGGTGGCTCGGCCGGGCGGTGGTCGCAACCGTGCGGCAGCGCTACACTTTCCGGTTGAACCCGCTCCCCACCTGCCGAGGCCAGAATGTTTCCGAAGAACTGCACGATCGCCGGTTATGACGACGAACTGGCCAAGGCCATCGCGGACGAGGGCCAGCGCCAGGAAGATCACGTCGAGCTGATCGCCTCGGAGAACTACGCCAGCCCGCGGGTGATGGAGGCGCAGGGTTCCAAGCTCACCAACAAGTACGCCGAGGGCTACCCGGGCAAGCGCTACTACGGCGGCTGCGAGTACGTGGACATCGCCGAGAAGCTGGCGATCGAGCGGCTGAAGCAGCTGTTCGACTGCGACTACGCCAACGTGCAGCCGCACTCCGGCTCGCAGGCGAACCAGGCGGTGTATCTGGCGCTGCTACAGCCGGGTGACACCATCCTGGGCATGTCGCTCGCCCACGGCGGTCATCTCACCCACGGCGCCAAGGTCAACATCAGCGGCAAGCTGTTCCACGCGGTGCAGTACGGCGTCGATGAGAACGGCCTGATCGACTATGACGAGCTGCAGCGCCTGGCCACCGAACACCAGCCGAAGATGCTGGTCGGCGGCTTCAGCGCCTACTCGCAGGTCATCGACTGGGCGCGCATGCGCCGGATCGCCGATTCGGTCGGCGCGCTGTTCTTCGTCGACATGGCCCACGTCGCCGGCCTGGTCGCCGCCGGCGTGTATCCGAGCCCGCTGCCGCATGCGCACGTGGTCACCTCGACCACGCACAAGACCATGCGTGGCCCACGCGGCGGTTTCATCGTGGCCAAGGGCGCCGGCGAGGAGATCGAGAAGAAGCTGCAGTCGATCGTATTCCCCGGCATCCAGGGCGGCCCGCTGATGCACGTGATCGCGGCCAAGGCGGTGGCGTTCAAGGAAGCGCTGGAGCCGGCGTTCAAGGAATACCAGACGCAGGTGGTGAAGAACGCCAAGGCGATGGCGAAGACGTTCATCGAACGCGGTTACAAGATCGTCTCCGGCGGCACCGAGAACCATCTGATGCTGGTCGACATGATCGGCAAGCCGATCACCGGCAAGGACGCCGAGGCCGCGCTGGGCAAGGCGCACATCACGGTCAACAAGAACGCCGTGCCGAACGACCCGCAAAAGCCGTTCGTCACCTCCGGCCTGCGCGTGGGCACCCCCGCCGCCACCACCCGCGGCTACAAGGAAGCGGACTGTGTGGAACTGGCCGGCTGGATCTGCGACGTGCTGGATGCGCCGACCGACGCGGCGGTGATCACCCGCGTGCGCGAGGCAGTGACGGCGCAGTGCAAGAAGTATCCGGTGTATGGCTGAGAGGCCGGGATTCGGGAGACGGGATTCGGGATTCGGAAGAGTCCCGGTCTCGCGGGCTTCCCGCTTTTCCGAATCCCGAATCCCCAATCCCGAATCCCGCCGCTGAATGCATTGCCCCTTCTGCCAGCACGAAGACACCCGCGTGATCGACTCGCGGCTCACCGAGGACGGCAGCACCGTGCGCCGTCGGCGCGAGTGTCCGCAGTGCGGCGAGCGTTTCAACACGTTCGAGACGGCCGAGCTGAAGCTGCCGACGGTCGTGAAGAGCGGCGAGCGGCGCGAGACGTTCGACGAGCGCAAGCTGCGGGTAAGTTTCGAGCGCGCGCTGCAGAAACGGCCGGTGACCAGCGACGCGGTGGACGCGGCGGTACGCGCCATTGTCAACGACCTGCGCCGCAGCGGCGAGCGCGAGGTGCCGTCGCGTCAGGTCGGCGAGCTGGTGATGCGCGAGCTGAAAAACCTCGACCAGGTCGCCTACGTGCGCTTCGCCTCGGTCTACCGCAAGTTCGAGGACGTGCATGCGTTCCGCGAGGAGATCGAGAAACTCGAGCGCGACCTGCCGGGTTTGTCCGAATTGCAGTTGCCCCTGCTAGGCGGCGGCAAGCGCAAACCGTAGGAGCCCGCTGGCGGGCGATGCTCTTGCCGTTACGAATCCCGAATCCCGAATCCCGGCCCCAAGAGCATCGCCCGCCAGCGGGCTCCTACAATGGACGTATGACATTTTCCGGCACTGATCACACCCATATGGCGCATGCCCTGCGCCTGGCCGAGCACGGCCTGTACACCACCCAGCCGAACCCGCGGGTGGGTTGCGTGATCGCGCATGGCGACGAGGTGGTCGGCACTGGCTTTCATCGACGCGCTGGCGAGCCGCATGCCGAGGTGTTCGCGCTGCGCGAGGCGGGTGAACGGGCGCGTGGCGCCACCGCCTACGTGACGCTGGAGCCGTGCGCGCACCACGGGCGCACGCCACCATGCGCCGATGCGCTGGTGGCCGCCGGCGTCGGGCGGGTGGTGATTGCGGCCGAAGACCCGTTCCCGCAGGTCGACGGCCGCGGCATCGGCAAGCTGCGCGCCGCCGGCATCACCGTCGAACCCGGCCTGATGCGCGAAGCGGCGCTTGCGCTGAACTGCGGCTTCTTCAGCCGGATCGAGCGTGGCCGTCCGTTCGTGCGGGTGAAGCTGGCGATGAGCCTGGACGGGCGCACCGCGCTGGCCAATGGCGAATCGAAGTGGATCACCGGTGCGGCCGCGCGCGCCGACGTGCAGCGCTGGCGCGCGCGCAGCTCGGCAATCCTCACCGGCAGCGGCACCGTGCTGGGCGACGATCCGCGGCTCACCGTGCGCTTGCCCGACGACGCGGAGTTCATGCCGCCGCTGCGCGTCGTGCTGGACCGCCGGTTGCGTACGCCGGCCGGCAGCCATGTGCTGGACGGTTCCGCGCCAACCCTGCTGCTGCACGGGGAGGCGGCTTCCTGCAAGGACGACCGCTTCGCGCGGGTCGAGCGGGTGGCGCTGGCCACGCCAGACGACGCGCTCGACCTGCGCGAAGCGCTGGTCCTGCTGGCCGGGCGCGGCTGCAACGAGGTTCAGGTGGAGGCCGGCCCGACCCTGTGCGGCGCGCTGTTCACCGCCGGCCTGGTCGACGAGCTGCTGCTCTACGTCGCCCCGCTGCTGCTGGGCGACGGCGCGCGCCCGCTGTTGCGGCTGCCCACGCTCGACGAGATGGCGCGGCGCTGGCAACTACGGGTGGTCGACCAGCGCATGCTAGGTGCCGACTGGCGGCTGCAGCTGCGCCCGGCGTGACCCGCCCGGGTGTGCGCCATGGCGAACGCTGCATTCGCCATGGCGGCACGCGAGCCGGCGTGGCGACGGTGCTAGACTTCGCCAGCCGGCGATGCCGGCAGACATTACATAGCGTCTTCAGGGCGGGGCGAAATTCCCCACCGGCGGTAGGCCCCGGTTTTTACGGTTTGGGGGCGAGCCCGCGAGCGCTCACGGCAACCGCCGTGAGGTCAGCAGATCCGGTCGAATGCCGGAGCCGACGGTTGGAAGCGGGCGATCGCTTCCTCACAGTCCGGATAAAGAGAAGACGGCAGGCGGGCGCTGCACGGCGCGCGCCGTGCCTCATGCCTTGGGGCGTACTCGCTCAACATGCTGCGGGATACGTTTCATGAAATGCAGTGCATCCATGCGGTTCGCCATCCTCCGGCCGGGGGAGCGCTGATGTTCACCGGCATCATCCAGTCCGTGGGCCGCGTCGCGCGGCTCGAACCGCGCGGCGGCGACGTGCGGCTGCACGTCGATACCGCCGACCTCGACCTTGGCGACGCGCAGCTGGGCGACTCGATCGCCGTCTCCGGCGTGTGCCTCACCGCGATCGCGCTGGAGCCGCATGGCTTCAGCGCCGATGTCTCCAACGAGACCTTGTCGCTCACTTCGCTGGGCCAGCTGAAGGCCGGTGGCCCGGTGAACCTGGAAAAGGCGTTGCGCCTGGTTGACCGCCTTGGCGGGCACCTGGTCTCCGGCCACGTCGACGGCCTCGGCAAGGTGGTCTCGATCGCGCCGGACGGGCGCTCGCAGCGCTGGACCTTCGAGGTGCCGGCGGCGCTGGCGCGTTACATCGCGGCGAAAGGTTCGGTCTGCATCGACGGCACCAGCCTCACCGTCAACGAGGTGGCCGGCAACCGCTTCGGCGTCAACCTGATCCCGCACACCGTCGAGCACACCGCGTTCCACGCGCGCCGCGTGGGCGATGCGGTGAACATCGAGGTGGACGTGGTGGCGCGCTATATCGAGCGGCTGCTGTCGCGGGGCGAGACGCCGAAGCTGGACGAGGCCTTCCTTAAGCAGCACGGCTTCGCCTGATTTGAAGCCCCTCTCCCGCCGGGAGAGGGGTTGGGGTGAGGGTCCGTGCGAAGCCACGATACCTCGCTCCGCCCGTACCTTCATCCGCCCCTTCGGGGCACCTTCTCCCAATGGGAGAAGGGAACCATCACACGGATACACGCCATGGCTTTCAATACCATTCCCGAAATCCTCGAAGACATCCGCGCCGGCCGCATGGTGGTGATCCTCGACGACGAGGACCGCGAGAACGAAGGCGACCTGATCATGGCCGCGCAGATGGTGCGGCCCGAGGACGTGAACTTCATGGTGCGCGAGGCGCGCGGCCTGCTGTGCCTCACGCTGACCGAGCAGCGCACGCGCCAGCTCGGCCTGCGCCCGATGGTCAGCGACAACACCTCGGCCTACCACACCAACTTCACTGTCTCGATCGAGGCGGCCGAGGGTGTCACCACCGGCATCTCGGCGCACGACCGTGCACGCACGATCCAGGTCGCGGTGAAGTCGGACGCGAAGCCGCAGGACCTGTCGCAGCCCGGCCACATCTTCCCGCTCACCGCACAGCCGGGCGGCGTGCTGACCCGCGCCGGACATACCGAAGCCGGTTGCGACCTGGCCGCGCTGGCCGGGCTGGAGCCGTCGGCGGTGCTGATCGAGATCCTGCACGAGGACGGTTCGATGGCGCGCCGGCCGGAGCTGGAGATCTTCGCGCGCAAGCACGGCCTGAAGATCGGTTCCATCGCCGAGCTGATCCGCTATCGCCTCGAAACCGAGAAGACCGTGCAGCGCGTGCACGAGGAAGCGGTGGAGACCGAGTTCGGTCCGTTCCGGCTGGTGGCCTACCGCGATGCGATCCGTCGCGGCCTGCACTACGCGCTGGTGCGCGGCAAGGTCGACGATGGCGCGCCGGCGCTGACTCGCGTGCACGTGCGCAACACCTTGTCCGACGTGCTGCACCTGAAGCGCGACGACCTCGGCCTCACGGTCACTGCGGCATTGCGCCGGATCGCCGACGAGGACCGCGGCGTGCTGCTGGTGCTGTCCGGTGAGGACACGCCCGAAGCGCTGCTGGCCCGGCTCAGCCGCCAGCCGGGCAAGCAGGCGCCGGAGGAAGCGCAGCAGCAGGAATGGCGCCAGCTCGGCCTCGGCGCGCAGATCCTGGCCGACCTCGGCGTGCACCGCCTGCGCGTGCTGGGCACGCCGCGCAAGCTGGTGGGGCTGGGCGGTTTCGGGCTCGAAGTGGTCGAATACGTCTAATCCGTTCTCCTCCATGTAGGAGCCCGCTGGCGGGCGATGCTTTTGGGCCGGGATTCGGGATTCGGGATTCGCAAAAGCCAAAGCATCGCCCGCCAGCGGGCTCCTACGACAGCAGGTTCGTCATTCCGAGGCTATCGTCCTGCCATGCCGTAACCGCGTCGTCACCGCATAATCGAGCTTTCTTTCAGCGGCCCAGCCCATGCCTGAAACCCGCATCCGCCTGATCGCCCCTTCCGGCTACCCGCACGATCGCCTGGCGATGGCGCGTGGCGTCGAGCGTTTGCAGGCGGCGGGCTGCCGTGTGGACGGCCTGGAGGTGCTCGAGCGCAGCGAGCTGCGCTATGCCGGCAGCGACGCGCAGCGGGCTGCCGACCTCAACGCGCTGGCTACCGCGGGCGAGTTGCCGGACATCGCGCTGGCGATCCGCGGCGGCTACGGCGCCACGCGTCTGCTGGCGCAGCTGCATTACGACGCCCTGCGCGAATGCCTCAGCGGCAGCAGCACCGTGCTGGTCGGCCACAGCGACTTCACCGCGCTGCAGCTGGCGCTGCATGCGAAGAGCGGCCTGTGCACGTTCAGCGGCCCGATGCTGGGCGCCGACTTCGGTGCCGAAACGCTCAGTGCATTCACCTGGCAGCACTTCTGGGGCACCGTGCGTGCGCCCTCGGCGCAAGTCGAATGGGCCACCGCGCCCGACGCCGAGCTCGACGTCCAGGGGCCGCTGTGGGGCGGCAACCTGGCCGTGCTGTGCAGCCTGCTCGGCACGCCGTATTTCCCGGGCGTCGACGGCCGCGGCATCGACGGCGGCATCCTGTTCGTCGAGGACGTCGGCGAGCCGCCGTTCCGGATCGAGCGGATGCTGTACCAGTTGCAGCTGTCGGGCGTACTGGGGCGCCAGCGCGCACTGCTGCTGGGCCATTTCAGCCAGTGCCGGCCCAGCAGCTACGACAACGGCTACGACCTGGCCGACAGCTTCGCGCAGATCCGCCGGGTCAGCGGCGTGCCGGTGCTCGGCGGCCTGCCGATCGGCCACGAGCCGGACAAGTGCACCCTGCCGTTCGGCGCGCCGGCGCGGCTGCGCGTCGCGGGCGGCGAGGCGCGGCTATCCTTCAGCGGCTATCCGCATTTGCCGCCCGGCGTTTGAGCGCGGCTCCTCCCCCTGCGTGCAGGGGGAGGTTGGAGGGGGTAAAGCTCTTCTTGAAGATCAAGAGCGAACCCCACCCCAACCCTCCCCTGCGAGCAGGGGAGGGAGCCTGCGCGAGCAGGCGGACGGCCAAACCCGTAAAATGCCCGCTCCATATGGGCCGCACGCCCACTCAAGGAAACCGCAATGAAGACCATCGAAGGCGATTTCGCCACCCCGAAAGGCCGTTTCGCCATCGTCGCCGGTCGCTTCAACGGCTTCGTCGTCGAGCCGCTAGTGGCCGGTGCGCGCGATGCGCTGCTGCGCCACGGCGTGAAGGACGACGCGATCGAACTGGTGCGCGTGCCAGGCGCGTGGGAAATCGCGCTGGCCGCGCACAAGCTGGCGAATTCGGGCAAGTACGCGGCGGTGATCGCGCTGGGCGCGGTGATCCGCGGCGCCACCCCGCACTTCGATTTCGTCGCCGGCGAATGTGCCAAGGGCCTGGCCAAGGCTGCGCTGGATTCCGGCGTGCCGGTGGCGTTCGGCGTGCTGACCACCGACAGCATCGAGCAGGCGATCGAGCGCGCCGGCACCAAGGCCGGCAACAAGGGCGCCGACGCTGCGATGGCCGCACTGGAAATGGTCAACCTGTACGGGAAGCTGTGATGCACCACGCCCCGCAAGGCATCGACCTGGCCGCGCGCTCGCGTGCCCGCCGCCGCGCCTTGCAGGCGCTGTATGCGTGGCAGCTCTCCGGCAGCCACATGAACGCGGTGATCGAGCAGTTCCGCCACGAACAGGACATGGAAGTGGCCGACCTCGACTATTTCGAAGATCTGCTGCACGGCGTGGAGAAAAACGTCGACGTACTGGACGCCAGCTTGCGTCCGCACCTCGATCGCGAGGTAGCGCAGGTCGACCCGATCGAACGCGCCGCGCTGCGGCTGGCCGCGTACGAGCTGAAGTTTCGCCCCGACGTGCCGTATCGCGTGGTGATCAACGAGGCGATCGAGGTGACCAAGCGCTTCGGCGCCGACCACGGCCACAGCTATGTCAACGGCGTGCTGGACAAGCTGGCCGGCGACCTGCGCGCGGTCGAGAAGCGCGGCTGATGCCGGGCGCTACGGGGGCGCCGGACGGGCAGGTGCCGGAAATCGAGACCGCGCGGTTGCGCCTGCGCGCGCACCAGGCCGGCGATCACGCCAGCTGCACGGCGATCTGGTCGGATCCCGCGGTCACCCGCCACATCGGTGGGCGCCCGTTCACCGCCGAGGAAGTGTGGAAGCGCCTGCTGCAGTATCGCGGGCTGTGGAGCCTGCTCGGCTACGGCTATTGGGCCGTCGAGGAGAAAGCCAGCGGTCGCTACGTCGGCGACGTCGGTTTCGCCGACTTGGCGCGCGAACTGCAGCCCTCGTTGCGCGGCATGCTGGAGTGCGGCTGGGTGCTGGCGCCGCAGGTGCACGGCAAGGGCTATGCGAGCGAGGCGGTGGCGGCGATCGCGCCCTGGGCCGACCTGCAGTTTCCCGACCGGCGCGTGGTGTGCATCATCGCGCCGGAGAACCAGGCGTCGATCCGGGTCGCGGAAAAAGCCGGTTTCCGTCTGTGGCAACCGTCGACCTATCACGACAGTCCCACCCTCGTGTTCAGCCGTTGACCTTGCGTGGGGATTCCCCGATGGAATTCGACCTGATCGAACTGATCCGCCAACATACCGCGCAAGCGCGCGACGACGTACGCCTCGGCATCGGCGACGACGCCGCCGTGCTGGCGGTGCCAGCGGGGAAGGAACTGGCGGTGGCGATCGACACCCTGGTCGAGGGCGTGCATTTTCCGCGCGGCACCGCGCCGGCCAATCTAGGCTGGAAGGCGCTGGCGGTGAATTTGTCCGACCTCGCCGCGATGGGCGCCAGCCCGGCCTGGGCGCTGCTGGCGCTGACGCTGCCCGGTGCGGATGCGGCCTTCGTCGAAGGTTTTGCCGAAGGCTTCGCGCAGCTGGCGCGGTCGCACCGGCTGGCCCTGGTCGGCGGTGACACCACCCGCGGGCCGTTGACGATCAGCGTGGCCGTGCACGGTTTCGTGCCGCCGGGCCAGGCGCTGACCCGCGCCGGCGCACGGGTCGGCGACGCGGTGCTGGTCACCGGCACGCTGGGCGACGCGGCCGCCGGCTTGCATGCCGTGCAGCAACTGCCGCGCGAAGACGATGGCCGCGCCGGGCTGCGCGGTTTCCTGATCGAGCGGCTGAACCGGCCGACGCCGCGACTCGCCACCGGTATCGCCCTGCGCGGGCAGGCCACGGCCTGCGTCGACGTCTCCGACGGCCTGCTCGCCGACCTCGGCCATATCTGCACCGCCAGCGGCGTCGCGGCGGAGATCGAGGCCGCCTTGCTGCCGCGCTCGTCGGCATTGCTGGAGCTGTATGACGACACCACGGCGCTGCACTTTGCGCTGAGTGGCGGCGACGACTACGAATTGTGCTTCACCGTGCCGGCGGCCCGCGTGGCCGAGCTGCAGGCCGGCCTGGCCCGGCTCGGCTGCGGCGCCACGAAGATCGGCCGCATCGTGGAAGGCGAAGGCGTGCGCGTGCGTGGCGCCGACGGCTCGTGGCTGGCGATTGATCGAGCGGGCTGGGAGCATTTCGCGTGAGCGCAAAGAAGAACCTCAGCGCGGACCAGCGGCGCGCCCTGCTGGCCACGCCGGCCGGCTGGCTGGCCTGCGGCTTCGGCTCGGGCCTGGCGCCGGTGGCGCAGGGTACGTTCGGTTCGTTGGCCGCACTGCTGCCCTGGCTGCTGCTGCGCCAGTTGTCGCTGCCGTTCTATCTGCTGGTCATCGTGGCCGGCTTCGCGATCGGCGTGTGGGCCTGCGATGTGGCCAGCCGAGCACTGGGCGTGGCCGACCACCGCAGCCTGGTGTGGGACGAATTCATCGGCCAGTGGATCGCGCTGCTGCCATTGCTGGTTCCCGCGCTGCTGCCGCCCGGCGGATTCGCGTGGTGGATGGTGCTGGCCGGCTTTGTGCTGTTCCGCCTGTTCGACGTATGGAAACCGTGGCCGATCCGCTGGCTGGACCGGCGCGTGAAGGGCGGCATGGGCGTGATGGTCGACGATGTGGTGGCAGGTATCTTTGCTGCCGTCGTGTTGGGCCTGGCGATGTCGTTGACACACTGAGGAACATCGGGGCTCTAGTAGTGCGCGAGACTCGGTGCGGTGTAAATCGACTCGAAAGTTCGTGGAAAGGTTTCCGGACAGGCAGCCCCGCATTCGATCCGGCCGGCTTCGGCGGGCGGCCAGATAATGCGGCTATGATCCCGGCGTCGGCATCACGTCGAAGGCCAGAAACCTGCCATGCCTGTCCTGCGCAACCTCGCCATCCTCATCCTCTTCGTGTGGATTTTCATCGACGCCATCGTGGTGTTCCGGCGCATGACCGGGCAGGCCGAGAATCGCGACCGTTCCTCGTTGCGCGCATTGATGATCGCCGGACCGTTGGTGTGGGTGGTCAGCATTGGCCTGGCATTCACGCCGCTGGGTGCCCTGCATTCCCCGGCGTGGCAAGTGTTCGGTCTGCTGCTGATGGGTGTGGGCGTGGCGGTGCGATCGATCGCGATCGCGCAGCTGGGACGTTTCCACACGCCGAATGTGGCGGTGCGGGCAGACCATGAGTTGAAGGTGACAGGACTGTATCGCCACGTGCGTCACCCGAGCTACCTCGGTGCGCTGATCGCCTTCGCCGGCTTCGGACTGGCGCTGGGCAACGGGTTCAGCCTGCTGGTAATCGTGCTGGTCACGCCGGCGATCTACCTTTACCGCATCCGTGAGGAGGAAGGCGCGCTCAGTGAAGCCTTCGGCGACAGTTATCGTGAGTACTGCCGGCATACCTGGCGGTTGATTCCCTGGGTGTATTGAACAGGTGGGGGACCGATCGCACCCTCAGTTTCCCGCCTCCAGCACCACGCGGTAGCGCGCCTTGCCGTCGGCAAGATGCTGCAGCGCTTCGTTGACCTTGCTCATCGGGAACATCTCGATCTGCGGGCGGATGTCGTGGCGGGCGGCGAAGTCCAGCATGCGGGCGATGTCGACCGGCGAGCCGGTGGGCGAGCCAGAGACCTCGCGCTGCTTGCCGATCAGGCTGAACGCCGGCACCGGGATCGGTTCCAGCACCGCGCCGACCACGTGCATGCGGCCCTTCGGGGCGAGCGTGCCGAGCAGCGCGTTCCAGTCCATCGGCACGTTGACGGTGACCAGCAGCAGGTCGAGCGAGCCGGCGATCGCCTTGATCGCGGCGCTGTCGCGGCTGGCGACCACGTGGTGCGCGCCGAAGCCGCGCGCCTCGTCGGCCTTGGCCAGGGTGGAGGTGAACGCGGTGACCTCGCAGCCCCACGCAGCGGCGAACTTCACCGCCATGTGGCCGAGCCCGCCGATGCCGACCACGCCGACCCGCGCGGTCGGCTTGATGTCGTAGGCCAGGAACGGCTTCAGCACGGTGATGCCGCCGCACAGCAGCGGGCCGGCGCTGGCCAGGTCGATGCCTTCGGGCAGCGGGATCGTCCACGCCCAGTGCGCGCGAAGCTTGTCGGCGAAGCCGCCGTGGTGGCCGCCGATGGTCGCCACTGCCTGCGCGCACATGTTGTGGTCGCCGGACAGGCACTGGCGGCAATGCATGCAGCTCTCAGCGGTCCAGCCGATGCCGACGCGCTGGCCCACGCTGAGCCCCTTGGCCTGCGCGCCCAGCGCGATGACGCGGCCGACCACTTCGTGCCCGGGGATGAACGGGTAGCGCGCGTTGCCCCACTCGTTGTTGATCATCGACAGGTCGGAGTGACAGATGCCGCAGTAGTCGACGGCCACCTCGACTTCCTCGGCACCCAGCTCGCCCACGTCGAACGTGGCCAGTTTCAGCGGTTGGCCGGCCGCGCTGGCGGCCCAGCCCGTGATCGAGGACATGGCGAACTCCTGCAGGGGGAAACACAAGGTTACGCCGTTGTGTCGCGCGTGTGGATTGGACATGCTGGCGATCTTTCCCGTTACAGGAGCATCCCCATGCTTTACCGCCGCCTCGGTACTTCCGGCCTGCAACTTTCCGCGCTGTCGTTCGGCGCCTGGGTCACCTTCGGCAAACAGGTGGGGCGCGCGCAGGCACGCGACCTGCTGGCGCTGGCGCACGAGCGCGGGGTGAACTTCTTCGACAATGCCGAGACCTACAACAACGGCGTGGCCGAGCAGGTGATGGGCGACGTGCTGGCCGACCTGCGCTTCCCGCGCGACAGCTGGTGTGTGTCCAGCAAGGTGTACTTCGGCGCGGTCGACAAGCCGCAGCCGACCCAGCGCGGGCTGTCGCGCAAGCATGTGATCGAGGCCTGCCACCAGGCGCTGCAGCGCCTGCGCGTGGACTACCTCGACCTGTATTTCTGCCACCGCCCCGATCCGGACACGCCGATCGCTGAGACCGTGGCGGCGATGGACACGCTGATCCGCCAGGGCAAGGTGCTGTACTGGGGCACCAGCGAATGGCCGGCCGAGGCGATCCACGAGGCGCACCGCGTCGCCCACGAGAACCATTTCTACGCGCCGCAGATGGAGCAGCCGCAGTACAACCTGCTGCACCGCGAGCGGGTCGAAGTGGAGTACGCGCCGCTGTACGAGGCCTACGGCATGGGCACCACGATCTGGTCGCCGCTGGCGTCCGGCCTGCTCAGCGGCAAGTACAACAGCGGCGTGCCGGCCGATTCGCGGCTGGCCCAGCCCGGCTACGAGTGGCTGCGCGAGAGCGTGCTGGGCCATGGCGACGAGCGCCTGGGCAAGGTGCGCGCCTTGCAGCCGATTGCCGCCGAGCTGGGCACCAGCCTGGCGCAGCTGGCGATCGCCTGGTGCCTGCTCAATCCGCACGTCTCCACCGTGATGCTGGGCGCCAGCAAGCGCGAGCAGCTGGAACAGAACCTGGACGCGCTGGAACTGCTGCCGCGACTGGACTCGGCGATGGCGCAGCGGATCCGGCAGGTCGTCGAGGCAGCCTGAGGGAAGGTGGTTGACAGACAAATGAGAATCATTATCATCTAAAACGTCACCGCTGCTGCCGGATCTCCCAATGCCCGTCCTGTCCTTGCGCCAACCGCCGTCGTCGCGCCCGATTCTGCGGCTGGCTCCACCAACCCCGTCTTCGGCACTGGTCCGGCGCGTCTCCAGCCAGGCGCTGCTGGAAGGTAAGCGCGAGCTGGTGATCCAGCATCATGGCAGCGAGTACCACCTGCGGCTGACCCGCAACGACAAGCTGATCCTGACCAAGTAGCGGCGACGCTGGTTCTTCTGGCGTGGCGGGCGATGGCCCGTGCGCCTTCGTCGGGCCGGTGGCCCTCTTCGTGTCGCTGGAGGCAGGCGATGTTCAGTCCGTGGTGGCGGCAACTGCTGCAGTGGTGCCCGCAGGCGATCGGTACCGACGCCTGCCGGCGCCGGCTGCGCATGACGCCCGCCACCCTGGCCGTCTCGCTGCCGGCGCTCGGCAGCGTGCTGTACATGCCGCTGGCCGAGAGCGGCGCGGGCTTGCCGCAGCAGCCGGACGGAGTGCTGGTGGAGACGCCCAGACTGGCGCCGCTGCTGCGCGTGCACTGGCTGTCGGCGGTCTGCGAGGTCGCGCCGGACGGGCCGCGCGAATGGATCGACGGCATCGACCGCGACGGCCGCCCTTGCGTGCGCCTGCACCTGCTGCCGGATACCGATTACCTGGGCTGGGATCGCCTGCTGGCAAGAGGCGAGCCGCTGCCCGCGACGGCACCGGCGCCCCATGTGCGGGCGCTCGACGCCTGCCTGCTGCGCTTTCGCCGGCGCCGGCTGGCCGGCTTCGACCTGCTGTGCGGCGAGGCGGTCACCTGGCTGTCGCCGCTGAGCCGGCAATTGGCCGCACGGATCGCCCGCGCGCACGCCGGGCAGGGCAACCGACAGTTCCGCTAGGAACGGCCTGAACAAGCCGTCGTCCCGGCGAGGCGCTTTTCAACAGCCGCAGGCTGGTCAAGCCGGGATGCAGTGCCTCGGCAGCGGGTGAAGGCACTGGATTCCGGCTTTAGCTGGAATGATGGGCAAAGACTTGATCAGAGCGTGTCTTGGGAACGGCCGCCGGGCGGTTGTCCGTGCGGGCGACGCAGGTCGTCAGTATCCGCGCTGTGGAAATGCCGCTTGAACGCGACCTCGCCATCGGCCGGTTCCTCCAGTTCGCGCGCGTAGCGGTGGCCGGCGTAGACCGCGTGGGCGATCAGTCCCGGCGCCTCGGCGTCGCCGATGCAGCGCAGGCTGCGGACGCCGGCATCCATCCACTCGGCTTCGCGGCGGCAGAGTTCCTGGTACAGCGCGTCGTCGGGCAGGCGGGCGGTGACGGTGACCACCGCGTCGCACGCCAGCTCGCGCTGGCGATGGGTCCACACGTCCTCGATGGTGAGCGTGCCGCCGGCGTAGCCCGTGACCTCGTGCGAGACCAGCGCCTCGATGCCGAGTTCGACCATGCGCTTGCGCACATGGCGGTAATCCAGCGTGTTCAACGTCCACGGCGCGAGGCTGTCCTCGGGCGTGAGGTGGATCACCTCGCAGCCACGAAGGCACAGTAGTTCGGCGGCGATGCTGGCGTGGTAGTAGCCATCGTCGTCGTACACCACCACCTTGCCTTCCGGCAGGCGGCCGTCCATCAGGTCGTCCACGGTGAACACGCGCGGGTTGTCCGCGAAGCCGGGGATGGCGAAGCCATGGCTGCGGCCGTAGCCGTCGCGGCGCCAGTGGCAACCGGTGGCCAGCACCACGTGCTCGGCGCCGAAGTCGAGCACGTCCTGCGCGGTCAGGGCCGAATCGAGATAGACGGCTATATTGGACAGCTTGTTGATCTGGCCAATGCGCCAGTCGCGCACGCGTGCCCATTCGGCGAGGCCGGGCAGGCGCGCCTCGCGGGTGACGCGGCCGCCGAGCTCCCTGCGTGCGTCGGCAAGGCTCACCTCGTAACCGCGCTGGCCGAGCGCGCGCGCGGCCTCCAGTCCGGCCGGTCCGGCGCCGACCACCAGCACGCGGCTGGCCGAGCGCTTCGGCGCGATGCGTTCCGGGTGCCAGCCCTTGCGCCATTCCTCGCCCATGGTCGGGTTTTGCGTGCAGCGGATCGGCGAGATGGTCATGTCGCCGGAGACGCAGACGTTGCAGCCGATGCACTCGCGAATGTCGTCGGCGCGTCCTTCCTCGATCTTCTTCGGCAGGAACGGGTCGGCGATCGACGGCCGCGCACAGCCGATCATGTCCAGCACACCGCGCTTGAGCTGCGACACCATGGTATCCGGCGAGGTGAAGCGGCCCACGCCTACCACCGGCTTGCTGGTGGCCTTCTTCACGAACGCGATGAACGGTTCCTGCGCGCCCTCGGCGGCGAAGCGCGAGGGCACCGAGTCGTTGTACCAGGCGGCCAGGTTCACATCCCACAGGTCGGGCAGCTCGGCCAGCATGCCCACGATGTCCTGCGCCTCGGCCAGTTCCACGCCGCCGGAGCCCAACCCTTCCTCGACGGCGAAGCGCAGCGCCACCGCGCAGGTATCGCCGACGGCATCTTTCGTATCCTGCAGCACCTCGCGCAGCAGCCGCACACGGTTCTCCAGCGAGCCGCCGTATTCGTCGCTGCGCTGGTTGCGCCGGCGTTGCAGGAAGTGCATCGCCAGCGACAGGTCGTGCGCGGCGTAGACATAGATGATGTCCATGCCGGCGCGCTTGCCGCGGATCGCCGCCTCGCGGTGCCAACGCCGGTACTCGCGGATGTCGTGCAGGGTCATCGCGCGCGCCTGATGCGGATAGCCGTACTTGGTCGGCTGGTGCGAGGGCGCGATCAGCACCTCGCGCGAATACAGGTTCGATGCGGTGGGGCCGTTGTGGCTCAGCTCCAGCGCGGCCAGCGCGCCGTGCGCGTGCACCTGGTCGCACATCAGCGCCAGCGCGGGGATGTCGCGGTCGTCCCACAGCCGCGCCTCGACGTAGGGCGTGAGGTCGCCGCTGGGGTGGATCTCGCATTCCTCGGTGGAGACCACCGCCCAGCCGCCCGCGGCCTTCATCTCGCGCATCGCCGCGTGCGCCAGCGGCATCGCGTGGCCCATGCCGTTGCAGTGCGGCACCTGGAAGAAGCGGTTCTTCGCGGTGACCGGACCGATCCTCACGGGTTCGAACAGGATGTCGTAGCGTGGATCTCTCATTCCGGAATGACCTCGGTGGACGGCGCGGCGCGGCGGCGCAGGCGCATCAATGCATACAGCGGCAGGCCCGCCGCGATCAGCCCCAGCGCGTACAGGAACGGCTCGTGGCCGATGCCGATGAAGGCGAACACCACGAACAGCACGCAGGTGACCCCGGCAAGCAGCGCCCGCCAGGTGGCGCAGGTGGCGCTGCGCCGCCGCCACAGCACGATCAGCGCGAGCGCGCAGCACAGGTAGAGCGGCAGGTTGGCGGCGGTCACCACCCGGGTGAGGAAGGTGAACGCCGCCACCAGCGATTTGCTGTAGCTCATGGCGATCATCACCGAGGCGAGCGCACCGGTCAGCAGCAGCGCCACCGCCGGTGCGCCGTGGCGGTTGTTGCGTGCAAGCATTGCCGGCAGCACGCCGTTGTGGGCCATGGTGCAGGTCAACTCGCCTCCCAGCAGGGTCCAGCCGTTGAGCGCGCCCAGCCCGCTGATCACCACGAACAGCGCCAGCCAGCGCCCGGAGCCGGCGGCGGCAAAGCGGTCCATCAGCAGGGCGAACGGTGCGCTCGCCTCGGCCAGCTCCGCCTGGTGGATCAGCAGCAGCGGCACGGTGGAGACGATGATGTAGATCACCGCGGCCAGCACGGTGCCGGTCATGGTCGAGCGCGGAATGGTGCGCGCCGGGTCGTCCACCCTTGCCGCTGGCACGCTGGCCGACTCGATGCCGAGCATCGCGAACAGCGCGATGGTGGCGGCCGCGGTCACCCCGCCCAGGGTGATCGGCGTGGTGGGCAGGTGCGCGGTGTAGCTCGCCGGCGAGGTCAGCAGCAGCCAGCCGCCGAGCAGGGCGATCGCCAGCATCGGCAGCAGCTTCAGCGCGGTGGTGACGATCTGCACGCCGCCGCCGGTGCGCACGCCGAACAGGTTGATCGCCACCACCGCCCACAGCAGGCCGAGCGCGAACAGCGCCGGCTGGAGCGTGCCCAGCGGCGGGAACACCACTGCCATGTAGCCGACCACGCCGGTGGCGAGCGCGGCATTGGTGAGCCACAGCGACACCCAGTACGCCCACAGCGCCAGGTACGCCGGCAACTCGCCCAGGGTGCGGCGGATGTAGCCGTATGGGCCTTCGGCATCGGGCATGGCGCGAGCCAGGTGCGAGAACACGCGGGCCAGCACCAGGCAGCCGGCCAGCACGATGATCCAGCCGATCAGCGCGTTGAAGCCGAACGGCGCCAGCGACGCCGGCAGCACGAAGATGCCCATGCCGATGACGTTGCCCACCACCAGCGCGGTGCAGGTCCAGAAGCCGATCGTGTTGCCGTTGCGCATGTCGGCTTCCGCCAGGTTTCGGTTCAGGGCTGTGGCCGGAGCCAGCGGCGCGGGCTCATGCGGATTCGCCGACGGGACTGGCGTAGGCCGCGCGCAGCAGGTTCTGGAAATGCCAGACGCCGCCCTCGCGCTTCGGACACAGCCGGCCGGGAATGTAATGGCCGGAGGCCAGCCCCTGCTGCACCGCCTCGCAGATCGCGATGTCCTCGTGCTGCACCTCGTCGCTGAACGCCTGGTCGGCGGCGATGCGCGCCTGTGCGCTCTCGTCCTGCGCGTAGTAGTAGTCGAACACGATGCGGCAGCGATTCGGCCCCAGCGGCAGGATGCGGTTGGTCTGCAGCCGGCCGGGCATGATGTTGAGCATCACGTTGGGGTAGATGAAGTAGTAGAACGCCTGGCCGTCGCCGTAGATGTCGGCGCTGTTGCGCAGCGGCGAGGATTGCAGCGAATGCCACGCGAACAGCTCGGTGTCGTAGGCGCGGTAGTCGAGCACCCGCGACAGGCCGGGGTGCACGTGCGGCAGGTGGTAGCCCTCGAGGTAATTGTCGACGTAGACCTTCCAGTTGCAGTCGATGTCGTAGTTGTCGCGGCGCAGGTAGCGCATCGCCGACAGGTCGATCGGCGCGATACGCTCGGCGATGCCGCCGTAGACCTCCTCGAACGCCGGCACCCCCGGATCGAGCGCCACGAACACCAGGCCCTGCCACTCGTGCACGTGCAGCGGCGGCAGGCGGATGTCCTCGACCTTGAAGTCGCAGGCGTCCTGCATCTCCGGCGCGCTGCGCAGCTGGCCTTCCAGCGTGTAGGTCCAGCCGTGGTACTTGCAGTGCAGGGCGCGCGCGCCCTTGCCGTCGCACAGCGCCAGCGGCCCGGCGCGGTGGCGGCACACGTTGGGGAAGGCGCGCAGCACGCCGTCGGCGCCGCGCACCAGCAGGATCGGCACGCCGGCAATCTGGCTGACCGCATGGTCGCCCGGCCCGGCCAACTGCCCCTGCTGCGCCACCAGCTGCCAGCTGCGCGCGAACACCGCGCGCTGTTCCATGGCCAGCATCGCGTCGCCGGCGTAGTAGCGGGCGGGCAGGGCGTGCGCGCGCTGGAGTTCCTCGACCACGGTGTCGTCAGGCATGGGTGGATTCAGTCCCCGGGTGGGTGGACGCGACACAGCCGTGTTCCGGAGCTTCCGTGTCCCGCCTGCCGCCCCGCGCCCGCAATGGCGTTCGTCGATCCAGCCTAGCGCCTCCGACGAAGCGGGGGCAACCGGTGCGGGCAAGCGGCGTGATTTGCCGACGCCTACTATCTACCGCCCGGAATCGGTTGTAGATTGCGACGATTCCCACAGGAGCTGCAGTCGTCCATGCCACGCGCCGTACCTCGGCTGTGCCGCCGCCCGAGACTCGACCCCCGCCGGCGTGGTGCGTCGTCGCGGCGGAGGCGGCCGTGACGAGCGCGCCAGCCATCGGCACGCTGGAACAGGCGCTGGCCCATGCCGCACGCCTGCTGGAGCGGGATCCCGCGCTGGCCATCGGACAGCTCGATGAGATACTGCAGGCGGCTGCGGGCCACCCGGTGGCCCTGCAGCTGCTCGCTGCCGCGCGCTCGCTGCAGGGAGACCTGCAGGGCGCGCTCGACATCCTGGTTCCGCTGGCGCAGGCGCAGCCGGCGTGGGCCATGGTCCATGCCGACCTCGGGCTGGCCCTGGGCCGTTGCGGGCGCGGGCAGGAGGCGATCGCCGCACTGCGCCGCGCGGTGGCGCTGAAGCCCGACCTGCCGCAGGCCTGGCGTGCGCTCGGCGACCACCTGATGGCGGCCGGCGAGCAGGCGGCGGCGGATGCGGCGTACGCCAGCCACGTGCGCTACTCCACCCGCGACCCCCGCCTGCTGGCCGCTGCGGTCGCCCTGGTCGAGAACCGCATCCCCGAGGCCGAGGCGCGGCTGCGCGAGCACCTGAAGCAGGCGCCGACCGACGTGGCGGCGATCCGCATGTTCGCCGAGGTCGCCGCCCGGCTGGGCCGCAACGAAGACGCCCTGCACCTGCTCGAGCGCTGCCTGGAGCTGGCCCCGGGCTTCCACGAGGCACGCCGCAATTACGCGCTGCTGCTGCATCGCGCCAACCGGCCGGAACAGGCGCTGGCCGAGCTCGCGCGCCTGCTGGCGGCCGATCCGGAGGATGCCGGCAGCCGCAACCTCAAGGCGGCCGTACTGTGCCGCACCGGCGATTACGAGCAGGCGATCGGCATCTACGCCGCGCTGCTGGAGCGGCATCCGGACCAGCCGAAACTGTGGGTGAGCCAGGGTCACGCGCTGAAGACCGCCGGGCATACCGAGCGCGCCATCGCCGCGTATCGCCGCAGCCTGGAGCTGGAACCGTCGTTCGGCGAGGTCTGGTGGAGCCTGGCCAACCTGAAGACCTTCCGCTTCGGCGCCGACGAGCTGGCCGCGATGCGCGCGCAACTGGCACGCACGGACCTGGCCGAGGACGACCGCCTGCACCTGGAGTTCGCCATCGGCAAGGCGCTGGAGGATGCCGGTGAGTACGAGTCGTCGTTCCGGCATTACGCGCAGGGCAACGCGATCCGTCGCGGGCAGGTGCACTACAGCGCCGACGACACCAGCGCGCGCGTGCGCTACATCTGCGCGCACTACACGCGCGAATTCTTCGCCGCGCGTGCCGGTGCCGGCAGTCTGGCGCCGGACCCGATCTTCGTGGTCGGGCTGCCGCGGGCCGGCTCCACCCTGATCGAGCAGATCCTGTCCAGCCACAGCCAGGTCGAGGGCACGATGGAGCTGCCCGAGGTCACCTCGATCGCGCGCCTGCTGCGTATGCAGGGCGATGCCGATGAGGCGATGCCCTACCACGGCGCGCTGGCGGCGCTCGATGCCGACGCGCTGCGTGCGCTTGGCGAGCGCTATCTCGAGCACACACGCATCCAGCGCAAGACCGCGGCACCGTTGTTCATCGACAAGATGCCGAACAACTTCATGCACATCGGCCTGATCCAGCTGATGCTGCCCAAGGCGAAGATCATCGACGCGCGCCGGCACCCGCTGGCCTGCGGCTTCTCGGCCTTCAAGCAGCACTTCGCGCGCGGGCAGGGCTTCAGCTACGAGCTGGCGGACATCGGACGCTACTACCGCGATTACGTGGCGCTGATGGCGCATTTCGACGCCGTGCTGCCCGGGCGCATCCACCGTGTGGTGTACGAACGCATGGTCGAGGACACCGAGGGCGAGGTGCGCCGCCTGCTCGACTATTGCGGCCTGCCGTTCGAGGCATCGTGCCTGCGGTTCTTCCAGAACCCGCGGCCGGTGCGCACGGCCAGTTCGGAACAGGTGCGCCAGCCGATCTACCGCGAGGGGGTGGATCACTGGCGCCACTACGCTGCATGGTTGGGGCCGCTCGCATCGCCGCTGGGGCCGGTGCTGCAGCGCTACCCCGACGTACCGGTATAGGAGTGATGGCTTTAATCCGATGGATTGTCTGGACTTTCGAGGGGAGGGGTTTATGCACACGACAAGATTCAAGAAGACCGCGCGGACGCCGCGATCCGGACTGGTCAGGTTGCCGCTGGCGGCAGCGATCTGCCTGGCGATGGCCGCGCCGGCCTTCGCCCAGGATACCGGGCAGGCCCAGGCGTCAAATGCACCGGCGGCGAAGCCGAAGACCACCACGTTGAGCGTGGTCAACGTAACTGCGCAGAAGCGCACCGAAAACCTGCAGAAGGTGCCGATCAGCATCGGCGTGCTGGAGAACGACCAGCTCGAGGCGCTGCACGTGCAGAACTTCAACGACTACGTGAAGTACCTGCCCAGCGTCACCTTCCAGCAGGGCGGCGGCGGCATCGCCACCGGCCCGGGCTTCGCCACCATCTACATGCGCGGCGTGGCCAGCGGCGGCAACACCAACCACTCCGGCTCGCAGCCGAGCGTGGGCGTGTACCTGGACGACCAGCCGGTCACCACGATCCAGGGCCCGCTCGACATCCACATGTACGACATCGCGCGCATCGAGGTGCTGGCCGGGCCGCAGGGCTCGCTGTACGGCGCGAGCGCCGAGGCAGGCGCGCTGCGCATCATCACCAACAAGCCTGACCCGCGCGGCTTCGCGGCGAACTACACCGTCGGCATCAACAAGGTGGCACACGGCGGCATCGGCTACTCCGCCGAGGGCATGCTCAACATCCCGCTCAGCCCCAGCGCGGCGGTGCGCCTGGTCGGCTGGCGCGAGCACGACGCCGGCTACATCGACAACAAGCCCGGTTCGCGCACCTTCCCGGTGTCCGGCATCACCGTCAGCAACGCCGACAACTGCAAGCCCGGCCCGATGCAGGAGTGCTTCGGGCATGCCCGCAAGCACTACAACGACGCCAACACCAACGGTGCCCGCGCCGCGCTGAAAGTCGACCTCGACGACAACTGGTCGATCAGCCCGACCCTGATGGGGCAGCAGACGATCTCGCACGGCACCTTCGCCAGCGATCCGGCGATCGGCGATCTGGCGGTCACCCACTTCTACCCCGAGCGGGTCAACGACCGCTGGTGGCAGGGTGCGCTGACCGTGCAGGGCAAGATCGGCAACTTCGACCTGACCTACGCCTACGCGCACCTCAAGCGCAACCAAGAGGAGCAGACCGACTACAACGACTACTCGTTCTGGTACGACACCCTGCTTTCCTACGGCGCCTACCTCCACGACAACAGCGGCGCACTGATCAACCCGTCCGAGTACATCAGCGACCGCGACAGCTACACCATCAGCAGCCACGAGCTGCGCATCGTCTCGCCCAGCGAGGACCGCCTGCGCCTCACCGCCGGCGCGTTCTGGCAGAAGCAGAAGCACGACATCATGCAGGACTACCAGATCAACAACCTGGCCACCTCGCTGTCGGTGGCGGGCTGGCCGAACACGATCTGGCTGACCCGGCAGATGCGCTACGACTACGACAAGGCCGTGTTCGGCGAACTGTCCTACGACATCATTCCCGAAACACTCACCGCCACCGTCGGCGGGCGCTACTTCCGCAGCGCCAACCAGCTGTACGGCTTCTACGGCTTCAGCAAGGGCTTCGCGCCGGGCTCCAGCTACGGCGAGGCCGGCTGCATCTCGCCGCAGCCGTTCCTCGGCGCGCCGTGTCTGGACTTCAACAAGCGCGTGCGGCAGAGCGGTTCGCTGGGCAAGTTCAACCTGACCTGGAACATCTCGCCCACCAAGATGGTCTACGCCACCCGCTCCGAGGGCTACCGCCCCGGCGGCGTCAACCGCGCCGGCCAGCTGCCGCCGTACCAGGCGGACTTCCTCACCAACCTGGAACTGGGCTGGAAGACCTCCTGGTTCGACAACCGGCTGTCGTTCAACGGTGCGGTGTTCCGCGAGAGGTGGAACGACTTCCAGTTCAACATCCTCGGCGCCAACGGCCTCACCCAGATCAAGAACGCCAACTCCGCGCGTATCGACGGCCTGGAGTCGCAGTTGGTCTGGCAGGCCACGTACAACCTGAACATCAGCACCGGCATCGCGCTGTACGACGCCAAGCTGACCGCGAACTACTGCGGCTTCACCGACGCCGGCGGCCGCGCGGTCACCTACTGTCCGCCCGGTTCGATCAACCAGTCCACCGGCGCCGTGGTGAACGGGCCGCTGGCGCCGAAGGGTACGCGGTTGCCGATCACGCCCCGCTTCAAGGGCAACCTGGTCGCACGCTACACGTTCAGCCTGGCCGGCAACGATGCCTTTGTGCAGGGCGCGCTGGTGCACGTGGGCAAGCGCACCACCGACCTGCGGCTGCTCGAGCGCAGCCTGCTCGGCAACCTGCCCGCATACAACTCGGTCGATCTGTCCGCAGGCATGCAGAAGGGCAACTGGTCGCTGGACGTCTACGTCGACAACGTGTTCGACAAGCGGGCGGCACTGTACAAGTTCACCGAGTGCGGCGTGACCGTGTGCGGCGCCCACAACGTGGTCGCGCAGTACCCGAACGGGCAGGTGTACACCGGCTTCAGTGTGCCGCGCACGTTCGGCATCCGCTTCAAGCAGGAGTTCTAGGCGGGGTAGTTCTTCCCGCCTGGCATGGACGACCACGCAAGGCCCCGGTTCGCGCCGGGGCCTTGCGCGTTTCGGCGATGGCGTCCGCGACTGGCCGGAGCATGTTCGTCCGGTTGTCCGTGCGGTGTCCGCGGACACCGCGCCGCTGCCGAGCGTGCGCGCCAAGCCATTGAAAGACATTTGATTGTTTCTTCATCTTCGAGTGGCACACGGATTGCAATGACCGCTGTGCAACCGCGCTGTACGCGGTGGGGAACGGCATTGATGATCCGCGACACTTCCGCACAGGACCGACTGGTCGAGGTCAAACCCAACCGCAAGCGCCAGCTGATCCTGCTGGGCGCCGGCGTGCTCGTGCTGGCGCTGCTGGCCTGGCTGGCGCCGGGCGTGGGCCGGCTGTTCTCGGCGTCCGCATCGGTCAGCAGCTCGCGGCTGGCCTTCGCCACCGTCGAACGCGGCCCGTTCGTGCGCGACATCGCCGCCGAGGGCAAGGTGGTGGCGGCGGTCAGCCCCACCCTGTACGCCACCTCCGGCGGCGCGGTGGCGCTGAAGGTGCATGCCGGCGACACGGTGAAGGTGGGCCAGGTGCTGGCCACCATCGTCAGCCCGGAGCTGACCAACAAGCTGGCGCAGGAACAAAGCAACGCCGACGCGATGGAAGTGGGGTACCGGCGCGCGCAGATCGACGCGCGCAAGCAGCGTTCCGCGCTGCAGGAAACCTACGACAACGCCACCATCGACCAGACCACCGCCGAGCGCAACCTCGATCGCTACCAGAAGGCGTATGCCAAGGGCGCGGTATCCAACATGGACGTGGACAAGGCCAAGGACGCGCTGGACAAGGCGAAGATCGCCACCACGCATGCCAAGGCCAACCTTGGCCTGGACAACGACAGCCTCAACTTCGACATCCAGTCGAAGAAGCTCGCGCACCAGCGCCAGCTGCTGCTGGTGAAGGACCTGCAGCGCCAGGTCGACGACCTCGACGTGAAGTCGCCGGTGGACGGCCAGGTCGGCCAGCTGTTCATCGCCGAGCGCGCCACCGTGGCCAAGGACGCGCAGCTGCTCAGCGTGATCGACCTGTCCGCGCTGCAGGTGGAGATGCAGGTGCCGGAAAGCTTCGCCCGCGACCTGGGCATCGGCATGGCCGGCGAGATCAGCGGCAACGGCCATACCTGGAAGGGCCTGGTCAGCGCGATCTCGCCGGAAGTGGTCAACGGCCAGGTCGCCGCGCGGCTGCGCTTCGACGGCGACACGCCGAAGCAGCTGCGGCAGAACCAGCGCCTGTCGGTGCGCGTGCTGCTGGACAGGCGCGACGACGTGCTGACCGTGCAGCGTGGCTCGTTCGTCGACGAATCCGGCGGCAGCTATGCCTACCTGGTGCGCGACGGCATCGCCAAGAAAACCCCGATCCGCGTCGGCGCCTCCAGCATCGACAAGGTGGAGATCCTCGACGGCCTGAAGGAAGGCGAGCGCATCGTGATCTCCGGCACCGACAGCTTCAAGGGCGCGACCACGGTCGCGATCAGCAACTGACGATTCTCCCTTCTCCCTCCGGGAGAAGGTGCCCGAAGGGCGGATGAGGGTGCGGGGCTTGCGCGGATTTCCCGCAAGCCCCGCACCCTCTCCCCAACCCCTCTCTCCCACAAGGGGACTTCCTTCGGTCGCCAAAGGGAGAGGGGCTCCAAGATCACCACCACCAAAGGACGCAACCATGCTGAAGATGACCCACCTGTCCAAGGTCTACCGCACCGAAGTGGTGGAGACCTATGCGCTGCGCGATTTCAACATCGACGTGAAGGAAGGCGAGTTCGTCGCCGTCACCGGCCCGTCCGGTTCCGGCAAGACCACCTTCCTGACCATCGCCGGTCTGCTGGAAACGTTCTCGGGCGGCGAGTACCACCTGGACGGCATCGAGGTGAGCAACCTCAACGACAACGCCCGCTCGAAGATCCGCAACGAGAAGATCGGTTTCATCTTCCAGGCGTTCAACCTGATCCCCGACCTCAACGTGTTCGACAACATCGAGGTGCCTTTGCGCTACCGCGGCATGAAGGCGGCCGAGCGCAAGCAGCGCATCATGGATTCGCTTGAGCGCGTCGGCCTGGCCTCGCGCGCCAAGCACTATCCGGCCGAACTCTCCGGCGGCCAGCAGCAGCGCGTGGCGATCGCCCGCGCGCTGGCCGGTTCGCCGCGCCTGCTGCTGGCGGACGAACCGACCGGCAACCTGGACACCCAGATGGCGCGCGGCGTGCTGGAGCTGCTGGAGGACATCCACCGCGAGGGCGCCACCATCGTGATGGTCACGCACGACCCGGAACTGGCCGCACGCGCCCAGCGCAACGTGCACATCATCGACGGCCAGGTGGTGGACCTGTCGGAAGACCCGCGTTTCCACACTGTGCATGCGGTCGTCGCCGACGAGGCGCACGGCTGAGTAGCAGGTATTCGGGATGGGGGATTCGTTGAGAGCACAAGCTCGCGAGACCGCCGCTTCTCCAAATCCCGAATCCCCCATACCGGATTCCGGAACTCGAGCATGTTCGCTTATTACCTCCAACTCGGCCTGCGCAGCCTGCGGCGCAACCCCGCCCTCACCGCCCTGATGGTGATGGCGATCGGCGTCGGCGTGGCCGCGTCGATGATCACCTGGTCGGTGTTCCGCGCGGTGTCGGGTGATCCGATTCCAGACAAGTCCGCGCAGTTGTTCATCCCACAGATCGACGGCTGGGGGCCGCAGCAGAACCTCAAGGGCGAGCCGCCGGATGCATTGAGCTATACCGATGCGATGGCCTTGATGCGGGCACATGCGGCGAAGCGGCAGACGCTGCTTTACCCGTTGCGGCTGACGGTGCCGCCGGGCGGCGGCCGCAGCCTGCCGGTGGCGGCGGAGGGCTATGCGGTATATGGCGATTTCTTCCCGATGTTCGAGGTGCCATTCCAGTACGGCAACGGTTGGAGCGCGGCCGACGACGAGAGCCGTGGCGCCGCGGTGGTGCTCAGCGCGGAATTCAACCAGAAGCTGTTCGGTGGCGCCGACAGCGTGGGGCGCGAGATCACGCTGAATGGGCATGACTACCGCATCGTCGGTGTGACCAGGCACTGGAACCCCAAGCCGCGCTTCTTCGATCTGTTCAGCAGCAGCGGCTTCGTGGATGCCACGGATTTCTATCTGCCGTTCACCCGCGCGCTGGATCTGCAGATCAACAGTGCGGGCAGCAACAGCTGCCGCGGAAAATTGAACTTCACCGGCTGGGACGGCTGGCTGCACAGCAATTGCGTGTGGGTCACGCCGTGGGTGGAACTGGACAGCGCAGCGGATGTTGCACACTACCGCCAATTCCTCGAGGGCTATGCCGCCGATCAGCAGCGGGCCGGGCGTTTCGCGTGGACGCCGAACGTGCGCCTGCGCGACGTGATGCAATGGCTCGCGCACGAGCATGTGGTGCCGCCGGAAAGCCGCATTTCGCTGATCGTCGCGCTGGGCTTCTTCGCGATCTGCCTGGTCAACACCATTGGCCTGCTGCTGGCCAAGTTCCTGCGTCGTGCCGGCGAGATCGGCGTGCGCCGCGCGCTGGGTGCCTCGCGCCGGGAAATCTACGCGCAATACCTGCTTGAAGCGGCCACGGTGGGGCTGGCCGGTGGCGTGCTGGGCCTGCTGCTCACTGCGGCAGGGGTTACCGGCGTGGGCCTGCTGTTTCCCCCGCAGATCGCGCGGCTGGCGCAGCTGGACTTTTCGCTGGTGGCGCTGACCCTGGCGGTCGCGATCTTCGCCACCGTGGCGGCGGCGTTCTACCCGGCCTGGCGCGCGGCACAGGTGCAGCCGGCCTGGCAATTGAAATCCAACTGAGGCGATGGCGATGCAGATCAAACCCATCCTCGCCGCGCTGCGCCACCACAAGGCCGGCACCGTGCTGCTTGCGCTGCAGATCGCGCTGACCCTGGCGATCGTGTGCAACGCCCTGTTCATCATCCACCAGCGGTTGGCGCATCTGTCCCAGCCCAGCGGTGTGGACGAAGCCAACCTGTTCGTGATCTACAGCGAATGGGCGGGGCCGACAACCCCGTCGCAGATCGATGCGCAGGTGCAGGCCGACCTTTACGCGCTGCGGCAACTTCCCGGCGTGCGCGATGCGGCGCCCGCCAGTTCCTACCCGTTGAGCGGCGGCGGCGACGACATTCCCGCCAGCCTCACTCCGGATCAGCTCCAATGGACTGCCGACCCGGCGATATACGCAAGCGACGAACACCTGATCGATACGCTGGGGCTGAAGCTGATCGCCGGACGCAATTTCCGCGCCGACGGAATCGGCCGGATGGGTTCGCGCGATTTCACCAATCCGCCCGAGGTCATCGTAACCAAGGCGCTGGCCGATCGCATGTTCCCCGACGGCACGGCACTGGGCAAGCCGATCTACCTGATGAGCAGCACACCCAGCACCATCATCGGCATCGTCGATCGCCTGCAACGGCAAAACGTGGGCACCTGGACGAGGGCTTACGCCTATCAGGTCGTGCTGTGGCCGAAGCGTCCGAATTTTCCACAAGGGGTGTTCTACCTCGTGCGTGCGAAGCCGGGCCAGCTTGCCGCCGCGATGCGCCAGGCGCCCAAGGCGCTGTATGCGCAAAGCCGCATGCGCATCATCGATCCCAAGGACGGGTTGCTGAGTTTCGCCGAGGTGCGCCGGCGCATCTACGACAGCGACCGTGGCATGGCGATCCTGATGGGCATCATCAGCGTGGTGCTGCTGGCGATCACGGCCGCCGGCATCGTGGGCCTGACCAGCTTCTGGGTCGGCCAGCGGCGCAAGCAGATCGGCGTGCGTCGCGCGCTGGGCGCCACCCGCGGCGACATCCTCAATTACTTCCTCACCGAGAACCTGCTGATCGGCCTCGGCGGGGTGCTCGTCGGGGCGGTGCTGGCGATTGGCATCAACCTGTGGATGGTGACCCAGTTCGAGATGGCGCGACTGTCGCTGGCCTATGTGGTGGCCGGCGTGGTCGCGTTGCTGCTGCTCGGTCAGGGCGCGGTGCTCGCGCCGGCGTTGCGCGCCTCCCGCGTTTCGCCGGTGGAGGCGACGCGCAGCGTGTGATTCTGGTTTTTCCCCCTCTCCCTTTGGGAGAGGGGCGGGGGAGAGGGTACGGGCGGAGCGCGGCGCCGC
Source organism: Rhodanobacter sp. FW106-PBR-R2A-1-15 (assembly GCF_058789735.1). Lineage (NCBI taxonomy): Bacteria > Pseudomonadati > Pseudomonadota > Gammaproteobacteria > Lysobacterales > Rhodanobacteraceae > Rhodanobacter > Rhodanobacter sp. FW106-PBR-R2A-1-15. Next base: position 99,591 of record NZ_JBYTEM010000005.1, read on the forward strand.
GCGCTGCCGGACCCTCACCCCAACCCATCTCACCCGCAAGGGGGCTCCCTCAGGGTCGCCAGCGGGAGAGGGGCTCAAACGACGGAGAGACGAAATGTTCAGCTACTACCTCGAACTGGCCTTGCGCAGCCTGAAACGCAGCCCCGGTCTCACCGCCCTGATGGTGCTGGCGATCGGCTTCGGCGTGGCCGCGTCGATGACCAGCTGGTCGGTGTTCCGCGCGGTGTCGGGCGATCCGATTCCTTGGAAGTCCGCGCAGCTGTTCGTGCCGCAGATCGACAACTGGGGGCCGAACGGACGCAGCAGCGACGGCGAGCCGCCGAACGCGATGGACTACGCCGACGCGATGGCGCTGATGCGCGACCATCGCGCCAAGCGGCAGTCGGCGATGTACCAGATCTCGCCGTCGGTGGTGCCGGCCGAGACCGGCAAGCATCCGCTGAACGTCAGTGGCCATGCCGTCTACGGTGAGTTCTTCCCGATGCTGGACGTACCGTTCAAGTACGGCAGCGGCTGGAGCGCGAGCGACGACGAGAGCCGCGCGCCGGTGGCGGTGATCAGCAGCAAGCTCAACCAGAAGCTGTTCGGCGGGGCAGCCAGCGTGGGCCGGTCGGTCGACATCGATGGCAGGGATTACCGGGTGGTCGGCGTGCTCGACGACTGGAACCCGCAGCCGCGCTTCTACGACGTGGTCAACAGCGGCGGCTTCTCGGTCAACGGCGACGATGTGTTCCTGCCATTCCTCACTGCGATCCAGACGGGCATGTCGAACGACGGCAACACCAACTGCAACGCGGTGCCCAAGGAGTCGGGCTTCGTCGGCCTGCAGCGCTCCGAATGCGTGTGGATCGCCTTCATGGCCGAGCTGGACACCGGAGCGGTGGCCGCCTACCGCGACTACCTCGACGGTTACGCACGCGACCAGCAGCGCGCCGGGCGCTTCGCCTGGGCGCCGAACGGCCGCCTGCGTGACCTGCGTGCGTGGCTGGACAACCAGCACGTGGTGCCCAGCGACACCAAGGTCTCGTTGCTGGTGGCGCTGGGCCTGCTGCTGGTGTGCCTGGTGAACACGGTGGGCCTGCTGCTGGCGAAGTTCCTGCGCCGCAGCAGCGAGATCGGCGTGCGCCGCGCGCTGGGTGCGCCGCGTGCGGCGATCTACACGCAGTTCATCACCGAGGCCGGCATCGTCGGCCTTGCCGGCGGCGTGCTGGGCCTGCTGCTCACCGGCGTGGGCGTGGCCAGCGTGGGCTGGGTGTTGCCGAAGGACATCGCCGCGCTGGCGCGGGTGGACCTGTCGCTGCTGCTGCTCACCCTGCTGGTGGCCGTGATCGCCACGGTGCTGGCCGGCCTGTATCCCACCTTCCGCGCCTCGCGCGTGCAGCCTGCCTGGCAGCTGAAGAGCAATTAGTGCGCTGTCCCTGCGCGTGAAAGCGGCCATCCGTGGCCGCACTCCCCAGACAAAGCAGGCTCAATCGTTAGATCTACGCAAGGAACAAGGCTCATGAAACTGCACCCCATCCTCGCCGCGCTGCGCAAGCACAAGGCTGGCACCGTACTGATCGCGCTGCAGATCGCGTTGACCCTGGCGATCGTGTGCAACGCCGTGTTCATCATCGGCCAGCGGATCGAGCGGGTGAACCGGCCCACCGGGCTGGACGAGAGCAACCTGTTCCTGGTCAGCCAGCAGTGGGTGGGCGCGCCCAGCGCCGACACGCCAGAGGGCGTGGAGAAACTGGACGCAATGCAGCGCGAGGACCTCGCCGCGCTGCGCCAGCTGCCGGACGTGGTGTCGGTGGCGCCGATCAACTCGATACCGCTGCTCAACTCCTCCTGGACCGGTTCGGTGTCGCTCAAGCCGGGCGCCAAGCTGGGCGGCAACGGCAATACCCGCAGCGCGTACTACTTCACCGACGAGCAGGCGCTGTCCACGCTGGGGCTGCGCCTGGTGGCCGGCCGCGCGTTCACGGCCGGAGACGTGCAGCACCAGGGCTTCCGCGACCAGCGCGAGCGGCCGATCGCGATCATCACCCAGCAGCTGGCGGACAAGTTGTTCCCGCACGGCGACGCGGTCGGCAAGGTGATGTACACCGACGGCAGCAGCGCACCCACCACCATCGTCGGCGTGGTGGCGCGCCTGCAGATCCCCGCCACCGGCAGCTGGGGCAACGACTTCGCATGGCACTCGACGCTGATCCCGACCCGGCTGGACGCGAACTTCTCGCGCTACGCGGTGCGCACCAAGCCGGGCCGGGTGGACGCGGCGATGCGCGCGGTGGCGCCGACGCTGTACAAGGTGAACCCGCTGCGCGTGCTCGACGACGACAGCGTGCGCCTGTTTGACGAAATCCGCGCCAAGGCCTACCGGGCCGACCGCGGCATGGCGATCCTGATGGGCGTGGTCGCGCTGATCCTGCTGTGCGTCACCGCCGCCGGCATCGTCGGCCTCACCAGCTTCTGGGTCGGCCAGCGCCATCGGCAGATCGGCGTGCGTCGTGCGCTGGGCGCGCGCAAGGTGGACATCCTGCACTACTTCCAGATCGAGAACCTGCTGATCGCCGGCGCCGGCGTGGTGCTCGGTGTGCTGCTGGCGGTAGGCCTGAACCTGTGGCTGATGAGCCACTACGAGATGAGCCGCATCCCGCTGCTGTACGTGCTGACCGGCGTGCTGGCGATGCTGGCGATGGGCCAGGCCGCCGTGTTCGTGCCGGCCCGGCGCGCGTCCAACGTGCCGCCGGTGGAAGCGACGCGGGCGGCGTGACGCTTTTACTCTCTCCCCTGCAACGCAGGGGAGGGTTGGGGAGGGGTGCCTTTGATCTTTGAGGCAAGAGCACCCCCTCCCGACCTCCCCCTGCAAGCAGGGGGAGGAGATGCTCCAAGGAGATGTGGAATGTTCGGTTACTACCTCGACCTGGCCCTGCGCAGCCTGAAGCGCAACAGGGCGCTCACCGCGCTGATGGTGCTGGCGATCGCGCTGGGCATCGGCGCGTCAATGACCACGCTCACCGTGCTGCACGTGCTGTCGGGCGATCCGCTGCCGGGGCGCAGCGGCACGCTGTACTACCCGCAGGTCGATCCGCGCGACAACAGCGGCATCATGCCGGGCAGGGAGCCGCCTATGCAGCTCACGGAGATCGACGGCTTCAACCTGCTGCATGCGAGGCGGGCGGATCGCCAGGCCTTGATGACGGGCGGTGCGGTTCCGATCCAGCCGGATTCCGTCGCGATCGATCCGTTCTACGTGGAGGCGCGCTACACCACGGCGGATTTCTTCGCGATGTTCGGGGCGCCGTTCCGCTACGGCCGCGGCTGGAGCGCGGCCGACGACGAGGCCAAGGCGCGCGAGGTGGTGATCGGCAGCGAGTTGAACGAGCGCCTGTTCGGCGGCACCAACAGTGTGGGCCGCACCTTGCTCGTGGCCGGCAGCCTGTTGCGCATCGTGGGCGTGCTCGACCACTGGACGCCCAGCCCGCACTTCTACGACCTCAACACCGGCTCCTTCGGTTACGCCGAACAGGTGTTCATCCCGCTGCAGACGATGCTGGACATGCACCTGGATCACAACGGCTCCACCGACTGCTGGGGCAACGGTACCGGCGGCGTGGGGACCATCTATCCCGCGCCGAGCTGCGTGTGGATGCAGTTCTGGGTGCAGCTGGACACGCCGGCCAAGGCGGCCGACTACAGGGAGTTTCTGGTCCATTACTCCGAGCAGCAGAAGGCGCTGGGACGTTTCATGAAGGCGCCGAACGTGCGCCTGCGCAATCTGATGCAGTGGCTGGCCTACCAACAAGTGGTGCCCGACGACGTACGCCTGCAGGCCGGGATGGCGTTCGGCTTCCTGCTGGTGTGCCTGGTCAACACGGTGGGCCTGATGCTGGCGAAGTTCCTGCGTCGCGCCAACGAACTCAGTGTGCGGCGCGCGCTGGGCGCCTCGCGGCGCGCGCTGTTCGCGCAGCTGCTGATCGAGTCGGGCGTGGTGGGGCTGACGGGCGGCATGGGCGGCCTGCTGCTGGCCCTGCTCGGCCTGTGGGTGGTGCGCCAGCGGCCTTCCGACTATGCCGCGCTGGCGCACCTCGATCCCGCCATGCTGCTGACCACTTTCCTGCTGGCGCTGGGCGCGAGCCTGCTGGCCGGCCTGCTGCCGGCCTGGCGCGCCTGCCAGGTGGCGCCCGCGCTCCAGTTGAAAAGCAATTAGTGCGCTTTCCCTGCGCGTGGAAGCGGCCATCCATGGCCGCACTGCTCAAGAAAAGCCGCTCCGATCAGGGGCATGGGACAAGACTCATGGAACTGCGACCGATACTTTCCACGCTGCGACGGCACAAGATCACCTCGTGGCTGCTGATCCTGGAGATCGCGCTGACCTGCGCGATCGTGTGCAACGCGGTGTTCATGATCGGCCACCGGCTGCAGCACATGCACATGTCCAGCGGCATCGACGAGCATGCACTGGTACAAATCCAGCTGGCCCAGATCGCACCCACGCCCGACATCTTCGTCCGGGCGAGGGAAGACCTTGCCGTGTTGCGGCAGGCGCCGGGCGTGCAGGCGGCGGCGCTGACCAACCAGTTGCCGATGGAGGGCTCCTCGTCGAACGCCAGCCTCAAGCTGGATCCGGCGCAGCGCGAGCCCACGCTCAGCGCCGGCACCTACTTCGGCGAGGACCTGCCGCAGACCATGGGCGCGCGGCTGGTGGCCGGGCGCAACCTCCAGCCGGACGAGATTGTCAATGCGGATGTGGTGGTCAAGGCGCTGTCCAGCGGCAATACCAATGGCCTGCCTGCCGCGGTCACGGTGATCACCCAGGCGCTGGCCGACCGCCTTTGGCCGGGGCAGAGCCCGCTGGGCAAGACGATCTACCTTACCGACCAGGTGGGCGTGCGGGTGGTCGGCGTGCTGGCCGACCTGGCGCGTGCCAACGCCTACAACGACGCCACCGCGCATTACTCGGTCGTCCTGCCGCTGTTCATGGGCGTGGGCAGGAACCAGAGCTATGTCATCCGCACCCGGCCGCAGGATCGCGAAGCCGTTCTCAAGGCTGCCGTGGCCGCGCTGAAGAAGGCCGATCCGGAACGGGTGGTGACCCAGCAGCGCACCTACGACGAGCTGCGCGAGAAGTTTTTCGCCAACGACCGAGCGATGGCCGGCATCCTGGTGGGCGTGATCGTGGCGCTGCTCATCGTCACCGCGCTGGGCATCGCAGGCCTGGCCAGTTTCTGGGTGGCGCAGCGGCGTCGCACCATCGGTGTGCGCCGCGCGCTGGGCGCCACCCGCGGCGACATCCTGCGCTACTTCCAGACCGAGAACTTCCTGATCGTCACGGGCGGCATCGTGCTGGGCATGCTGCTGGCCTTCGCACTGAACCTGGTGCTGATGCAGCACTACGAGTTGCCGCGATTGCCGCTGTATTACCTGCCGATCGGTGCGCTGCTGCTGTGGGGGCTGGGACAGCTGGCGGTGCTCGGCCCGGCAATGCGCGCCGCGGCGGTGCCGCCGGTGGTGGCGACGAGGTCGGTATGAAAGGCGGCTCCGCGGGTATACGCATGACCATAGTCATGGCAACCTTTCCGGCCGGGGCGGCATCCATTGCCGCATGTGCAGAAAGAAGATGACCCGTACCGTCCTGATCATCGACGACAACCCGGCCGTGGGCGAGGCGCTGTCGCTGGCGCTTTCGCTGCACGAGATCCGCGCGCTGGTCGCGCTGACTCCGGGCGAGGGCCTGGCGCTGCTGCAGCGCGAGGCGGTCGACGTGGTGATCCAGGACATGAACTTCACCGCCGACACCACCTCGGGCGAGGAGGGCGTGGCGCTGTTCCGGGCGATCCGCGAGCGCCACCCGGACCTGCCGGTGATCCTGCTGACCGCGTGGACGCACCTGGAAACCGCGGTGGAGCTGGTCAAGGCCGGCGCCGCCGACTATCTGGCCAAGCCGTGGGACGACCACAAACTGCTGGCCACGGTGGAGAACCTGCTGGAGCTGTCCGAGTCCACCCGCGAACTGAGCCGCAGCCGGCGCGAGCGCCGCCAGCGGCGCGAGCAGTTGCGCAGCAAGTACGATCTCGACGGCCTGGTGTTCGCCTCCGAGGCGATGGGGCGCACGCTCAACCTGGCCTGCCAGGTGGCCCGCTCCGACGTGCCGGTGCTGATCACCGGCCCCAACGGCACCGGCAAGGAGCGCATCGCGGCGATCGTGCACGCGAACTCGGCGGTGAAACGCGGCCCGTTCGTGGCGGTGAACTGCGGCGCGCTGCCGGGCGAGCTGATCGAGGCCGAGCTGTTTGGCGCCGAGGCCGGCGCGTACACCGGCGCGAACAAGGCGCGCGAGGGCCGCTTCGAGCTGGCCGACGGCGGCACGCTGTTCCTGGACGAGATCGGCAACCTGCCGCTGCCCGGCCAGATGAAGCTGCTGCGCGTGCTGGAGACCGGCCAGTTCGAACGGCTCGGTTCCGGCAAGACGCGGCAGGCGAAGGTGCGCGTATTGAGCGCGACGAATGCCGACCTCAAGGCGATGATCCAGGCCGGCACCTTCCGCGAAGACCTGTACTACCGGCTCAACGTGATCGAGGTGAACCTGCCGCCGCTGAGCGAGCGCAACGACGACATCCTGCCACTGGCCGAGTTCTTCCTGGACGGCCGCGCGGAGCTCGGCGACGCCGCGCGCGAGGCCTTGCTGGCTTATCCGTGGCCAGGCAACGTGCGCGAACTGAAGAACGCGATCGAGCGCGCCGCGCTGCTGTCCGGCGAGCAGCCGATCACCGCCGAGCTGCTTAACCTGCCGCAGCACGCGGCAGTCGTCCCGGCGGCGCGCAACCTGGACGAGCCCAGCCGCGAGGCGGTGGAGGGCGCGCTGCACAAGGCCGATGGCGTGGTCAGCCGCGCGGCGCAGAGCCTGGGCCTGTCGCGCCAGGCGTTGTATCGGCGGATGGAGCGCTACGGCCTGGCCACCACGGCGTGAGCGGCCGCCCACCGTGACGCCTGCCCCCGAGCCAGAGGCATAGACAGATGGCCGTCCGCACCCTGCAACAGAAACCTTATGCGCCGCGCGATGCCTTCGGCGGACGAGGGGTGCCCCCGGGCCGGCCTTCCCCGCTCGAGGAGAACAGCCGATGTGGCGTCGCCTGAATTCGCTGCAGGGACGCCTGACCCTGCTGCTGGCGGTGGCCGGCCTGGCCGGCGCGCTGGTCTACGCCGGCGTCACCCAGTGGCCGCTGCCGCAATTGTTGGTGTGGCTGCGCAGGGACCTGGCGCTGTCGATCCGCGCGCCGATGCAGCTGGGCGTCTACGGCGGCCTGCTGGCCAGCGTGGTGGTGCTGCTGCCGCTGGCGTTCTGGCTGGCCGGCCGGGTGATGGCGCCGGTGAGTCGGCTGCTGCGCGCGCTGGAGGGCGCGGTGGCCAGTTACCGCGACGGCGATTTCAGCTTCTCGATCGCGATCCACCGGCGCGACGAGCTGGGCGAGCTGATCCGCATGCACAACGCGCTGGGCCAGACCCTGCGCGAGCAGCGCCAGCACCTGGTGCAGCGCGAGCTGCTGCTCGACACGGTGGTGCAGAACACCCCGGTGGCGCTGGTGCTGACCGATGCGATCGGCAAGGTGGCCTACGCGAACATCGCCTCGCGGCACCTGTTCAACGAAGGCCGCAGCCTGGTCGGGCTGGATTTCGCCGAGCTGCTGGCCGAAGCGCCCGAGGCGTTGCGCAAGGCGGTGGAAAGCGGCGAGGATGCCCTGCTCAGCGTGGAGATGGATGGCAGCGAGGAAACCTTCCACCTGTCGCAGCAGGCGTTCCGGCTGCAGGGCCGACCGCACCGGCTGCACCTGTTCCGGCGCATGACGCGCGAGCTATCGCGGCAGGAGGTGGCGACCTGGAAGCGGGTGATCCGGGTGATCAGCCACGAGCTCAACAACTCGCTGGCGCCGATCACCTCGTTGGCGCATTCCGGTGCCGAGCTGGCGCGCCGCGGCCAGCTGGAGCGCTTGCCCGGCGTGTTCGCCACCATCGGCGAGCGCGCGCTGCACCTGCACCGCTTCATCGCCGGCTACGCCAGCTTCGCCAAGCTGCCCACGCCGCAGCCGGCGGACGTCGCGTGGAAGCCGTTCCTCGACGGGCTGGCGCTGCATTGCCAGTACTGCCTGGCGACGCCGGTACCGCTGCGGCCGGGGCATTTCGATGCGGTGCAGATCGAGCAGGTGCTGATCAACCTGATCAAGAACGCGCACGAGTCGGGCGGGCCGGCCGACGAGGTCACGCTGTCGATCGTGGAGGTCGGCAGCGAGCTGCGCATCGAGGTGGCCGACCGCGGCCCCGGCATGAGCGAGACGGTGCTGGCGCAGGCGCTGTTGCCGTTCTATTCGACCAAGCGTTCCGGCACCGGCCTGGGCCTGGCGCTGGCGCGCGAGATCACCGAGGCGCACGGCGGCCGCGTACTGCTGGCCAACCGCGAGGGCGGCGGCCTGCGGGTAAGCCTGCGCCTGCCGCAGCCGCGCTAGCCGTCGGCTCGCCTATACTCGAACCTTCTTCAAGGAATGGGGGTAGGCAATGGGACAGCTTCTCGCGTTGGTCATCGTGGCCGTCGTCGTCATCGGCGTGGCCAAGCTGGTGCGCATCGTGCCGCAGGGCTTCGAGTGGACGGTGGAGACATTCGGCAAGTACACCCGCACGCTCAGCCCCGGGCTGCATTTCCTGGTCCCGATCTATCAGGCGGTGGGGCGCAAGATGAACATGATGGAGCAGGTGCTGGACGTGCCCAGCCAGGACGTGATCACCAAGGACAACGCGGTGGTGCGCGTCGACGGCGTGGTGTTCTACCAGGTGCTGGACGCGGCCAAGGCGGCCTATGAGGTGGCCAACCTGGAAGGCGCTGCGCTGGCGCTGATCATGACCAACATTCGCACCGTGCTCGGTTCGATGGACCTGGATGAATCCTTGAGCCAGCGCGACGCGATCAACGCCAAGCTGCTCAGCGTGGTGGACGAGGCGACCCACCCGTGGGGCGTCAAGGTCAACCGCATAGAGATCAAGGACATCTCGCCGCCGCGCGACCTGGTCGATGCGATGGCGCGGCAGATGAAGGCCGAGCGCGAGAAGCGCGCCAATATCCTCGACGCCGAGGGCTTCCGCCAGGCGGCGATCCTCAAGGCCGAGGGCGAGAAGCAGTCGGTGATCCTGGCCGCCGAGGGCGAGAAGGAAGCCGCGTTCCGCGCTGCCGAGGCGCGCGAGCGTTCGGCCGAGGCCGAGGCGAAAGCGACCACGATGGTGTCCGACTCGATCGCCAACGGCAACGTCAACGCGCTGAACTACTTCGTCGCCAATAACTACGTCGAGGCGCTGAAGGCGATGGCTGCCTCGCCGAACCAGAAGATGCTGCTGCTGCCGATCGAGGCCACCGGCGTGATCGGCGCGCTGGCCGGCATTGGCGAGCTGGCGAAGGAATCGCTCGGCCAGCAGCAGAAGGCCGCGGCCGTCCAGCCGCCGCTGCGCTGAGGGCGCCGCCATGGGGGAGCTTTCGACGCATTACCTGTGGTGGATCCTGGCCCTGCTGCTGATCGCCGGCGAGCTGTTGCTGCCGGGCTATTTCCTGCTGTGGATCGGCCTGGCCGCGGCGGCGATGGGCGTGGTGCTGTGGCTAGACCCCGCCTTGGGCGCGCTGGCGCAGGCGGTGCTGTTCGGGCTGCTCGCGTTCGCCTCCTGCGTGGGCTACGCGCGCTGGCTGCGGCCGCGGCTGGAGCGGCGCGCGGCCGGTGACGAGCGGCTGAACCGTCGTGCCGAGCAGATGATCGGGCAGCGCTACGAGCTGATCGAACCGATCGTCAATGGCCGCGGCAAGGCGCGCGTGGGCGACGGCCAGTGGCTGGTCAGCGGGCCGGACCTGCCGCGCGGCACCACGGTGGAGGTGGTCGCAGTCGACGGCACCACGCTCAAGGTGCGCGCCGCCGCATGAGCGCCGGCGAGGCCATCGACCGCCAGCAGTTCGCCACCACGGCGCTGACCACGCGCATCGCTTTCGTGCTGGAGCTGGCGCGGCGGCTGCACCAGTACGGCACCTCGGCGCCGCGGCTGGAAATGGCCATTGCCGGTGCGGCGCAGCGGCTGGGGATGTCGGCCGACGTGTGGTCCAGCCCCACCGCGATCATCATCTCGTTCGCCGACCTCGCCCAGGGCGAGGAAGGCGTGGCGCAGACCACCCAGGTGATGCGGCTGGCGCCGGGCGAGGTGAATCTGGAGCGGTTGTGCCAGGCCGACGACATCGCCGATCGCGCAATCGCCGGCGAACTGGGCCTGCGCGAGGGTTTCCGCCGCTTGCGCGAGCTGGGCCGGCCCGACACGCGGCGCGAGAAGATCGGCTCGATCGCCAGCTACGGGCTGTCCGCGGCCAGCATCGCGGCGTTGTTCCTGCACAGCGCCTGGGTGGACCTGGTGGTGGCCGGCGCGATCGGCGCCGGCATCGGCTGGATCACCCTGCTCGCCGGCAGCCGGCCGCGACTGGCGGTGGCCAGCGATGCGATCTGCGCGCTGGTAGCCACCACGGTGGCGATCGTGGTGAGCGCGTTCGTGGTGCCGCTGGCGATCAAGTCGGTAGTGCTGGCCAGCCTGATCATCCTGGTGCCGGGCATGTCGCTGACCAACGCCGTGCGCGAGATCTCCAGCGGGCACCTGGTTTCCGGCACGGCGCGCATGGGCGGCGCCATGTCGACCCTGCTCAAGCTCACCTTCGGCACCATCGCGGCGACCCAGCTGTGCGCCGCCGTGGGCATCACCGCGCGCGACTTCGCACTGCCGGCGCTGCCGGCATGGACCGACTATCCGGCGCTGCTGGTCGCGGCGGTCGCGTTCGCCATCCTGTTCCGCGCGGCGCGGCGCGACTGGCCGGTGGTGATCGTGGCGGTGGTGCTCGGCTACCTGGCCACGCGCTGGGGCGGGGCGATCTCCGGCTCGCTGCCGGGCGCGCCGGTGGGGGTGTTCCTGGGCGGGCTGCTGCTGGGCGCGCTGGCGAACGTGTACGCGCGCTTTGCGCATCGCCCAGGCGCGGTCGTCCGCGAGCCGGGCATCCTGCTGCTGGTGCCGGGCAGCGTGGGCTTCCGCAGCGTATCGCTGCTGCTCGAACGCGATACCACGCCGAGCGTGGACACCGGCCTGCTGCTGGTGACCCTGCTGGTGTCGCTGGTTGCCGGGCTGATGTTCGGCGATCTGCTGGTATCGCCGCGCAGGTCGTTGTAGGAGCGCACCCTGTGCGCGATGCTCTCCGTCACGTGACGAAAGGCATCGCGCACAGGGTGCGCTCCTACAAAATAATGCCGGCTATGCTTGCGGGAGCCGAACAAAAAAACGCCGGCGCGAGGCGGCGCTTTTATTCGGACGGCAGCAATCAGACCGCCAGATCCTTTTCCTTCTTGCCGGCCTTCAGCGCGTCGTTGAACCAGTGCGGGCGCTTGCCGCGGCCGGACCAGGTCTGCGCGGGGTTGGCCGGGTTGCGGTATTTCGGCGGAACCGTTCCGGTGCTGCGTTTGGCCTTGCCGCGCGCGCCGCCGAAGATGTCCTCGAAGGCATAACCCTCGGCCTTGATCAGCGCATGCACTTTCTCGCGCAGCTTGACGACTTTTTCCTTGCGCAATTCATTCTGGCGTAGCTGGGCCTTGCTGATCAGGTCGGTGAGCTGGTTGTGATTCAGGTTCTTGATGTCGACGGCCATGATTGACTCCCGGTAAGTATCGGTATTAAGCGGTCTGGCGATGGTTTGGCCATTATCGGGAACAAAGCCCGACGCACTGGAAATTGTTGCAGTGGGCATTCTCGCTGATTTGCAGAATTGTTGTAAAGCGCAACACCACACGTGGACGATAGCTTCACATTAAGGGCGATTAATGTGCGGATGGTCGCGAGTTAGTTCGTCCGGTGGTTTCATCGCGGCAATATAAAAACGGCCGCACTGGGCGGCCGCTTTGGCTAATGCGAATCCGGCTGGCTCAGCCGAGCAGGGCGAACAATTGCTCCTCGTTCAGCGAGCGGCTTTCGGCGTCTCCGCGCGCGCGATATTCCAGCGTGCCCGCGGCGAGCCCGCGCTCGCTGACCACCACGCGGTGCGGAATGCCGATCAGCTCTATGTCGGCGAACATGCTGCCGGCACGCACGCCGCGGTCGTCCAGCACCGCCTCGATGCCGCGCTGGCCCAGCGTCTGGTACAGCGCCTCGGCCGCTGCGCTGACGGCCGGCGAGTTCTTCGGGTTGATCACGCACACCGCCACCTGCCACGGCGCCATCGCTTCGGGCCAGAGGATGCCGGCGTCGTCGTGGCGCTGCTCGATGGCGGCGGCGACGATGCGGCTGACGCCGATGCCGTAGCAGCCCATGGTCATCACCTGCGGCTTGCCGGTTTCGTCCACCACGGTGGCGCCGAGCGCCTCGGCGTACTTGGTGCCCAGCTGGAACACGTGGCCGACCTCGATGCCGCGGGCGAGGTGCAGCACGCCCTGGCCGTCGGGCGACAGGTCGCCCTCGACCACGTTGCGCAGGTCGGCGACGCGGGTGATGCGCGCATCGCGCTCCCAGTTTGCGCCGGTGAAGTGCGTACGGTCGGCATTGCCGCCGCAGACGAAGTCGGTCAGCACGGCAGCGTCGCGGTCGACGATCAGCGGGATCGACGCCGGCAGGCCGACCGGGCCGATGAAACCGGGGCGCGTGCCGGTGGCGGCGAGGATTTCCTCCTCGCTGGCGAGCACCGACTCGCCCGGCAGTTCGGCCAGCTTGCCGGCCTTGACCTCGTTGACCTCGTGGTCGCCGCGCAGGCACAGCGCGACCAGGCCGTCGCGGCCGCGTAGCAGCAGGGTCTTTACGCATTGCTGCGGGCTGATCTTGAGGAAACCGGCGACGTCGCCGATGGTTTTCTGGGTGGGCGTGTCGACCCGCTGCAGGGCGGCGGCGGGGGCGGGACGTGCGGTGGTCGGCGCCAGTGCCTCGGCCTTTTCGAGATTCGCGGCGTAATCGGAGCCGTCGGAAAACGCGATGGCATCCTCGCCGGAATCGGCCAGCACCTGGAATTCGTGGCTGGCATTGCCGCCGATCGCGCCGGTATCGGCCTGCACCGCGCGGAAGGTCAACCCCAGGCGGGTGAAAATGCGCACGTAAGCCTGGTACATCGCGGCGTAGGTTTCGGCCAGCGAGTCCTGGCTCAGGTGGAACGAATAAGCGTCCTTCATCAGGAATTCGCGCGCACGCATCACGCCGAAACGCGGGCGGATCTCATCGCGGAACTTGGTCTGGATCTGGTAGAAATTGACCGGCAGCTGCTTGTAGCTTTTCAGCTCGTTGCGGGCGAAATCGGTAACCACTTCCTCATGGGTCGGGCCGTAGCAGAATTCCTGGCCCTTGCGATCCTTGATTTTCAGCAGCTGGCCGCCGAATTTCTCCCAGCGGCCGGTTTCTTCCCACAATTCCCTCGGCTGCACCGAAGGCATCAGCATTTCGATCGCGCCGGCGCGATCCATTTCCTCGCGCACGATGTTTTCCACCTTGCGCAGCACGCGCAGGCCCAGCGGGCTCCAGGTGTACAGGCCGGAGGCGAGCTTGCGGATCATGCCAGCGCGCAGCATCAGCTGGTGGCTGGCGATTTCGGCGTCGGCGGGGACTTCCTTGACGGTGGCCAGGTGGAATTGGCTGAGGCGCATGCGGGCGGTTCCGGCGTGGTGAAGACGCTTATTGTAGCGGCCCGCCGATACCCTCGCCGGACGGTGTGGCCGCAGCGGTCAGCCCCTGCAGTACTGGTCGTACTGCGCCTGGGTCGAGGCGGTCTGCTGCTTGCGCTGGTCGCCTTCCAGCGCTACGGATTTGCCGTTCTGCTGCATTACCACCGGGCCGCCAGCCTGCAATGCGGCGAGGTTGGTCTTCAGCGCCTCGCACAGCCTGCCGCGGTTTTCCGGCGTGTCGGCCACCGGCTTGGCGGGCTGGGCCGGGGTTTCGTTGCCGGGCGCCGTCCCGGCGGGGGCTGGCGCGACCAGCGGTGCCGACGTGCCGGTGGTGGTGATCTTCACGTACTTCGTGCCCTGCGTCGGCGCCGCTTCGGAGTAGTGCACGGTGCCGCTCGCATCCGTCCACTTGTAGACCTGGGCGGCGGCCAGCGGGGCCAGCAGCAGCAGCGCCACGGCAAGCAGCGAACGATGCATGGTGTTCTCCATTTTGCGGGAAATGCCGGTGCACCTTGTTATCACTCCGGCCTGCCGGACTCAAGCAGCCGATGGTTTACACTGCGCGCATCCCGTCACGGTCTTGATTCATGAGCGAGCCCCTGCCCGTACGCCCGCCCCGTCACCGGGGTATTTACCTGTTGCCGAACCTGTTCACCACGGGGGCGATGTTCGCCGGTTTCTACGCGATCATCGCCAGCATCGGCGGGCGTTATACCGAGGCCGCGGTAGCGGTGTTCATCGCTGCGCTGCTGGACGGCATGGATGGCCGCGTGGCGCGCATGACCGGCACCCAGACCGAGTTCGGCGTGCAGTACGACTCGCTGTCCGACCTGGTCAGTTTCGGCTTGGCGCCGGCACTGGTGATGTACACATGGTCGCTGTCGACGCTGCGCGATTTCGGCCCGCTGTGGGGCAAGCTGGGCTGGGCTGCCGCATTCATCTACGCCGCCTGCGCCGCGCTGCGGCTGGCGCGCTTCAACACCCAGGTGGGCGTGGCCGACAAACGCTATTTCCAGGGGCTGGCCAGCCCGGCGGCGGCGGCGGTGTGCATGTCGTTCGTGTGGAGCGTGGACAAGTTCGGCCTGGCCGGCAGCGACTTCAGTTTCGTCACGGCAGTGCTGGCGGTGGTGGTCGGCCTGCTGATGGTCAGCCGCTTCCGCTATTTCAGCTTCAAGTCGCTGCCGATGGGCGACCGCCAGCGCGTGCCGTTCGTGTGGATGGTGGCGGCGGTGCTGCTGCTGGCGCTGCTGATCCTGGATACGCCGCGCGTGTTGTTCGTCGGCTTCACGGTCTATCTGTTGTCCGGCCCGGTGTGGACGATCTGGGGCCTGGCCACGCATCGGCGCCGGGTGCGGCGCGGCGCGACATGAACGCCGCCGCACGCCAGCACGCCGACGCCGCGCATCGCGCCCGCGTGCTGCGTGCGCTGGGTGTGACGCCGTGGCAGCGGCGGAGTGCGCCGGCGGTTGCCGTCGCGGGGGCTGGGCAGGACGCGCCAGCCGCGGCGGCGGGCGTGGCCTGCGTGGTGGTGTTGCCGCAGGGCTGCAGCGCGCGCGAACTCGACTTGCTCGGTCGCGCGCTGGCTACCTGCGGCGCCGCGCTGGCGCGTGCTGCACGGGTTACCGCCAGCGATGGCCAGTTGGCCGCCGGCGTGCCTGAGGCACGCGCCTATCTGGTGTTCGGCGAAGCGCAGGCGCATGCGCTGGGCCGCGCGCTGCCGGCTGCGGCGCTACGCCAGGCGCAGATCGTGCTGGCCGACGAGCCGGCGCTGGTGCTGACCAGTGCCGGCGCCAAGCGGCGCCTGTGGAACGCGTTGCGCAGCGTGCGCCGCGCACTGGCCGCGGCCGGCGGCTGAAGGTCATGGCCGCGGTGGTCAAGCCGGTGATCCAGGTGCGCGGCATGCGGGCCGAGGATCTGGAAGCGGTCAGCGTATTGGAAAACCTGTCTTACGAATTCCCGTGGTCGGCGGGCATCTTCGGCGACTGCCTCAAGGCGGGACACCCGTGCTGGGTGCTGTGCGTGGACGGCGTGGTCGCCGGCTACGGCGTTCTGTCGACAGGCGCGGGCGAAGCGCATGTGCTGAACCTGTGCATCGGGCCGGATTACCGCGGCCGCGGCCTGGGCCGGCACCTGCTGGGCCGGTTGCTGGACATTGCGCGCTGGAATGGTGCCGGGCGGGTCTTCCTCGAGGTGCGGCCGTCGAATCCGCTGGCCAAGGCGTTGTACGAATCGGTGGGTTTCCACGAGATCGGCCGCCGGCCGCGCTACTACCCCGCACGCCACGGGCGCGAGGACGCGATCGTGATGGTGCTGGAGCCCGGGACTCCCTAGCCGGCTGCGCCCGGCAGGCGCTGCAAGCGGGCCCGCCATGCAAACGCGATGGTGACGGGTGTTAGCATGCCGCCCGCATTCCATGCCGGAGTCTCTTCAGTGCAAGGGCAGTTTTCGACCGACTGGTTCCACCACAACATTCCGCATTGGGAGCAGTGGCTTGCTTCGTTGCGCGGCAAACCGGGCCTGCGCGCGCTGGAGATCGGCAGTTTCGAGGGGCGCTCGACCGCCTGGCTGTGCGAGAACATCCTGACCGCCGCGGACAGTTCGATCGACTGCCTGGACTTCTTCCAGCCCGACCCGGTGTACGGCGACTACCACGCGCGTTTTCGCGCCAACACGGCGCCCTGGCGCGAGCGCATCAGCGAATTCCCCGGACCGAGCTTCGATTCGCTGCGGCAAGTCCAGGGGCCTTACGACCTCGTTTACGTCGACGGCTGGCATGCCGCCTTCGGTGCGCTGGCCGACGGCATCATGGCGTGGCCGCTGCTGAAGGTCGGCGGCATCATGATCTTCGACGATTACCTGTGGGTACCGCCGAAGCTGGGCCCGGTGCCGCGTCCCGGCTGGTTGACGCGCAAGTGGCTGCGCTGGACCGGTCGCCGCTGGCGGACCGAGGGGCTGAAGAAGCAGATCGAAAGCGTGAAGACCGAGACGCCCAAGCTCGGCGTGGACGGCCTGCTGGCCACGCTGGACGGCTATTACGAGTTGCTGGGCATCAGCAACCAGCTGGCCGTGCGCAAGACGCGCGACTTCTCGCCGGGGCAGGTCGGCCAAGACACCTGAGGACCCGGCCGCAGCGCGGCGGGGCCACGAACATCAGACCAGCTTCTGCGCCTGCTCGCGCAGCGCGCCCAGCGTGGCGTTCCAGTCGGCGATGCGCTGGCGTTCCTGCGCCACCACTTCGGCCGGTGCGTTGGCGACGAAGCTGGCGTTGCCGAGCTTGCCCTCGCACTTTTTGATCTCGACCTCGATGCGGCCGATTTCCCTGGCCAAGCGCGCCTTTTCGGCATCAAGGTCGATCAGGCCGGCCAGCGGAATCAGCACGCGCAGCGTGCCGACCACGGCCGCGGCCGCGGCGGGCTCGGCGCTGCCGGCTTCGATCCATTGCGGTGCCTCGGTGCGGGCGAGGAAGGCGATCTGCGCGGCGAACTTCGCCACGCGCGCGTGATCGCCGCTGTCGCCGTCGGCAAGCAGCAGCGGGATGGTCTTGCCCGGCGCGATGTTCATCTCCGAGCGGATCCGGCGGATGCCCGAGAGCACGGCCTTGAACCATTCGATCTCGGCGGTCGCTGCGTCGTCGTGCGCGAAGTCCGTGCCGCGCGGATACGTGGACTGGAGAATGCTCTTTGTTGAAGAGTCCGGCAGGGATGCCGGGCTGTTCTTTGCGCTCATGGAGGAGCGCACGAATACTTTCGCCACTTCCTGCCAGACTTCCTCGGTGAGGAAGGGAATCACCGGGTGCAGCGCGCGCAGCACCGCTTCCAGCACCACCAGCAGCGTGTGCCGCGTGGATGCTGCCGCGCCGGCGTCTTCGCCGTTCAGCGCGGGCTTGGAGAGTTCCAGGAACCAGTCGCAATACTCGTTCCACACGAACTCGTACAGCGCCTGCGCCAGGTGGTCGAAGCGGTACGTGCGGAAATGTTCTTCCACCTCGGTCAGCGTCTGCGCCAGCCGTGTCAGAATCCACCGCTCCGCTTCGGTAACCGGCGCTGAGCCCCTCTCCCCTCGGGAGAGGGGTTGGGGCGAGGGTGCGGTGATGCCGGAAGGCCGCGCTCCGCCCGTACCCTCTCCCGGCGCATCCGCGCCACCCTCTCCCGCAGGGAGAGGGGAAACGTTCATCAGCACGAAGCGTGCCGCGTTCCACAACTTGTTGCAGAACGCCTTGTAGCCTTCGGCGCGCTTGATGTCGAAGTTGATCGTGCGGCTGTAGCTGGCCAGCGCGGCGAAGGTGAAGCGCAGCGCGTCGGTGCCGATCGCGGGAATGCCGCCGGGGTAATCCTTGCGGATGCGCTTCTCGACCTTGGCGCGCACCTGCGGGATCAGCAGCGACTTCGTCGATTTCTCCACCAACGGCTCCAGCGCGATGCCGTCGATCAGGTCCAGCGGGTCCAGCGTGTTGCCCTTGGACTTGGACATCTTCTGGCCTTCCGCATCGCGCACGATCGCGTTGATGTAGACCTCGCGGAACGGGATGCGGCCGGTGAAGTACCTGGTCGCCATCACCATCCGCGCGACCCAGAAGAAGATGATGTCGAAGCCGGTGACCAGCACCGCGCTGGGCAGGAAGATCTGGTCGTTGGCCCAGTTCGCCACGACTTCGCCGCGCTCGTTCTTCACCGTGCCGTCGGCCGGCCAGCCCATGGTGGAGAACGGCCACAGCGCGGAGCTGAACCAGGTATCCAGCACGTCCTCGTCCTGGCGCAGCGCGCCGACCGGCGCGGTGTCGGCATGCGCGCGCGCGTCGGCTTCGTCCTCGCCCACGAAGATGTTGCCGGCCTCGTCGTACCACGCCGGAATGCGGTGGCCCCACCACAGCTGGCGGCTGATGCACCAGTCCTGGATGTTGTCCAGCCACTGCGTGTAGGTGGTGCTCCAGTTCTCCGGCACGAACTTGATGTCGCCGTTGCGCACCGCGTCCAGCGCCGGCTCGGTGATTGCCTTGCGGCCGCCGGGGCGTCCATCCTGCTGGATGTCCGACGTCAGGTCGACGAACCACTGGTCGGTGAGCATCGGCTCGATCACCGCGTCGGAGCGCTGGCTTACCGGCACCTGCAGCTTGTGCGGTTTGGTCTCGACCAGCAGGCCGAGCGCTTCCAGGTCCGCCAGCACGGCCTTGCGCGCGTCGTAGCGGTCGAGGCCGCGGTATTTTTCCGGTGCGTTGTCGTTGACCTTCGCATCCAGCGTGAAGATGGTGATCGGCGGCAACTGGTGGCGCTGGCCGATCGCGTAGTCGTTGAAGTCGTGCGCAGGGGTGATCTTCACGCAGCCGGTGCCGAACTCGCGGTCCACGTAATCGTCGGCGATCACCGGAATCTCGCGCTCGGTCAGCGGCAGCTTCAGCGTCCTGCCGACCAGGTGCGCGTAGCGCTCGTCCTCCGGATGCACGGCGACGGCGACGTCGCCCAGCATGGTCTCGGGGCGGGTGGTGGCGACCACCACGCTCTCGTCGCTGCCCACCACCGGGTAGCGGATCGACCACATGTGGCCGTCGCGCTCGACGTTGTTCACTTCGAGATCGGAGACGGCGGTGCCCAGCAGCGGATCCCAGTTCACCAGCCGGTTGCCGCGGTAGATCAACCCGGCGCGATACCAGTCGATGAACACCTTGCGCACCGCAGCCGAAAGTCCCTCGTCCATGGTGAAGCGCTCGCGCGACCAGTCGGCGGCGGCGCCGATGCGGCGCATCTGGTGGGTGATGGTGGAGCCGGATTCCTCCTTCCACTGCCACACGCGTTCGACGAACGCATCGCGGCCCAGGTCGTGTCGGGTCTTCTCCTCGACCGCCAGCTGGTTCTCGACGATCTTCTGGGTGGCGATGCCGGCATGGTCGGTGCCGACCTGCCACAGCGTGTTGAAACCGCGCATGCGGTGATAGCGCACCAGCATGTCCATCACCGTCTGCTGGAACGCATGCCCCATGTGCAGCGTGCCGGTGACGTTCGGCGGCGGCAGCAGGATGCAGTACGGTTCACCCGTGCCCGACGGCCTGAACGCACCGCTGGCCTCCCAGCGCGCGTACCACGTCGACTCGATCTGGGCGGGTTCGAAACTCTTGTCCATGGGGACTCGCGATGGCGCGCCGCAGAGGGCACGCACATATGGTGTAAAGCGGCCATTGTACGGGCGCAGGCCGGATGGCCCAAGCGGCCGCCGTTCACCCCGGCAGGGCAATGGACAAGAGCGTTACAGCAAGTCGATCCCGAACCGTCGCACCAGCAGCGCAAACAGCCAGAAGCACGCTACGGTGATCAGCGCGCAGGTGAGCAGGGTCGGCCAGAAGCCGAGGCGCGGCAGTAGTACGGGGAAGGCCAGGAACATGGGTAGCGTCGGCACCACATACCAGAACGTGTACCAGGCGTGGTTGGCGATTTTTTCCTGCGGCTGGCGTTCGACGTACAGCCAGATCAGGGCCAGCACGGTGACCAGCGGCAACGCGGCGATCAGGCCGCCGAGGCGATCACTGCGCTTGGCGGCTTCGGAGACGAGCACGACGACGGCCGCGGTGACCAGGTACTTGGTGACGAGCCATCCCATCGGTTCACTCCTTCGCGCGTTACTCAACTGCCGCGCAGGATGCGCCCGTACGCGTGCACTTCGTCCACCAGCACCTTCAGGTGTTCCGGATCCACTTCCGGCGTGACGCCGTGGCCGAGGTTGAACACGTGGCCGGGGTGGTTGCCGTAGCTGTCGAGCACGGCGCGGGCCCCACGGCGGATCACTTCGGGGCTGGCGCGCATCACGGCGGGGTCGAGGTTGCCCTGCAGCGCCACCTTGCCGGCGACGGCGCGGCGCGCGTCGGCGAGGTCCACCGTCCAGTCGACGCCGAGCGCGGCGCAGCCCGAATCGGCCATTTCGGCCAGGTGCATGCCGGCGCCCTTGGAGAACAGGATCACCGGCAGTTCGCGCGCATGGGCATCGGCTTTCAGGGCGGCCACGATCTGCGCCATATAGCGCAGCGAGAACTCGCGGAACGGCGCCGGGCCGAGCAGGCCGCCCCAGGTGTCGAAGATCATCAGCGCCTGCGCGCCGGCTTCGGCCTGGGCGACCAGGTAGGCGGCGACGGACTGCGCCAGCGTGTCGAGCAGCTGGTGGGCGAGCTTCGGCTCGTTCCAGCACATCGCCTTCAGCGTGGCGAAGTCCCGCGAGCCGGCGCCCTCGACCATGTAGCAGGCCAGCGTCCACGGGCTGCCGGAGAAACCGATCAGCGGCACGCGGCCGTGCAGCTCGCGGCGGATCAGGCGCACCGCGTCCATCACGTAGCGCAGCTCGCCGTCCATGTCGGGCACGGCGAGTCTGGCGACGTCGGCGGCGCTGCGCACCGGGCGCGCGAACTGCGGGCCCTCGCCGTGGGCGAACGACAGGCCCAGGCCCATCGCGTCGGGGATGGTGAGGATGTCGGAGAACAGGATCGCCGCGTCCAGCTCGAAGCGCTGCAGCGGCTGCAGGGTCACCTCGCAGGCGAACTCGGGGTGCTGCGCCAGGCCCATGAAGCTGCCCGCGCGCTCGCGGGTGGCGCGGTACTCCGGCAGATAGCGGCCGGCCTGGCGCATCACCCAGATCGGCGTGGTGTCGGTGGGTTCGCGGCGCAGGGCGCGCAGGAAGCGATCGTTCTTCAGTTCTTGAACAGGCATTTCAACGTCCATACGGGCCTTCCAGGCCCTGGGCAAACATCAGGCGGAAGCCGCGCTTGAGCTGCGTATCGCGGGCTTTCTCGAACGCGGCCACGGCCTCGTCGCGCTCCAGGAACTGCTCGCGCTTCATGCTGGCGCGGCCGCCCTGGGTGCCGGATTCGCGGTACAGCGTCCAGCCGCCGAGCAGATCCTGTTCCAGCGTGATCTGGACGTAGCGGGGGGCGTCGGTACTGCCGGGCACGGTTTGCAGGTAGAGGCGCATGGGTTCCAGGGGTGCAGCACGAACGGGCGCGTAGCCGGACGCCACAGTTTATAGGATTTGCGCGGTGGCACCCGTTGCACGGGTGGGCACGTCGTCACATGCGCGGCGGATGGTGTTTGCGGGGCGGACACTGTCTGCCGGCTTCTCGATGCGTCGCCATGCCTCGGCCGAATGCGGCGGGCGGTGCCCGCCCTACGGTGCTGAGGTGGCTTCGGTCAGCACGGCCAGCACGTCGGCCTCGGCCACGCCGGCGACGATTTCCGCCCGGCCGATGCCGCGCCACAGGATCAGCCGCAAGGTGCCGGCGGTGTTCTTCTTGTCCAGCCGCATCAGCGCCAGCAACTGCGGCGGATCCATCCCGGGCGGGACCGCCACCGGCAGCCCGACGGCTTCCAGCAGGCGCTGCAGGCGGGCGCTGGCGGCCGGCGCGCTCATGCCGAGCCGCTCGGACAGGCGTGCCGCCAGCAGCATGCCGATGGCCACGCCCTCGCCGTGCAGCAGGGCGGTGTAGTGGCCGGCGGTTTCCAGGGCGTGGCCGAAGGTATGGCCGAGGTTGAGCAGGGCGCGCTCGCCCTGTTCGGTTTCGTCGCGCGCGACCACGCCGGCCTTGTAGGCCACCTTGCGCGCGATCGCTTCCTGCACCGTGGCGGGCTCGCGCGCGGCGAGCGCGGCGGCGTGTTGCTCCAGCCAGGCGAAGAACGGCTCGTCGCCGATCGCCGCGCCCTTGATCACCTCGGCCAGGCCGGCGCGGTATTCGCGCCCGGGCAGGGTCGCCAGGGTGTCGATGTCGGCGACCACCGCGCGCGGCTGGTGGAACGCGCCGGCGAGGTTTTTGCCCACCGGCAGGTTCACGCCGGTCTTGCCGCCCACCGAGGAATCGACCATCGCCAGCAAGGTGGTGGGCATCTGGATGAAGTCGATGCCGCGCATCCAGCACGCCGCGCTGAAACCGGCCAGGTCGCCGACCACGCCGCCGCCCAGCGCGATCACGCAGGCGTCGCGGGTGGCGCCGAGTTCACCCAGCGCTTCCAGCACGCGGCCGACGTTGGCGAAACTCTTGTGCGCTTCGCCGTCGTCGAGCAGGAAGCTGGCCCAGCGCAGGCCGTCCAGCCCCGCCTCGATGCGCGGCAGGTACAGCGGCGCCACGGTGGTGTTGCTGACCACCAGCGCGTGGTGCCCGCGCAGCATGGCGCGCCAGCGTGCGTGGTCGTGCAGCAGGCCGGCGCCGATCCACACCGGGTAGCTGCGCTGGCCGAGGGCGACGGTGACGGTCTGGCGTGCCGGGTCGTTCATGCGGTCTGCCTGGGTGCTGCGCCGGGGCGCTGCCAATGACGGTCGATCAGCGCGATGCAGCGTTCGCCGCTGGCGGCGAGGCTGTCGGGTTCGCCGGGTACTGCAAGGTCGGCGAGCTCACGGTAGAGCGGTTCGCGCACCTGCGCCATCGCCTGCAGCCGCTCGCGGCGGTTGGCCACCGCCAGCAGCGGGCGGTGGTGGTCGCGCTCCAGCCGCTCCAGTTGCTGTTCGATGCTGGCCTGCAGCCACACCACGTAGCCGCGCTCGCGCAGCCGCCGGCGGTTGGCTTCGGCCAGCACTGCCCCGGCACCGGTGGCCAGCAGCACGCCGTCGCGGCGGCTGCATTCGTCCAAGAGCGCGCTCTCGCGCTGGCGGAAACCCGCCTCGCCCTCGATCTCGAACACCCGGTTCACGTCCGCGCCGCAGTGGCGCTCGATCTCCTGGTCGAGATCGACGAAGCTCAGGTCATAATGAGCTGCAAGTCGTCGCCCGATCGAGCTCTTGCCGGCGCCGGTCGGGCCGATGAGGAACAGGTTGGGTGAAGGGTTCATGCGCAGATGCTAACAGGGCGGATCGGCCCGGGCAGCGCGACGGGAGGGCGGCAAGTGAGCGAACGTGTCCTGCTGGCCGGATGCGGCGACCTGGGCGAGCGCGTGGCGCAGCGCCTGCGCGCTCGCGGCGACGAAGTCTGGGCGCTGCGGCGCCAGCCGCCGGCGCGCGGCAAGCACGGTATCCACTGGCTGCGCGGCGACCTGACCGATCCGGCCAGCCTGGGCGGGTTGCCCGCGGGCGTCACCCGGCTGGTCTATCTGCCGGCGCCGGCGGCGCGCGACAAGGCGGCGTACCGCGCGATCTTCGTGGACGGCCTGCGCCACCTGCTCGACGCGCTCGATGTCCGCCAGTTGCAGCGCGTGCTGCTGGTTTCCTCCAGCGCCGTGTACGGCGAGCATGACGGCGACTGGGTCGACGAGACCACACCGGCCGACCCGGCGGGCTTCAACGGCGCGGTGCTGCTCGAGGCCGAGCAGTGGCTGGCGCAGCAGCCGCTGCCGTCGACCGTGTTGCGGCTGGCCGGCCTGTACGGGCCGGGGCGGTTGCAGCTGGTCGAGCGCCTGCGTGGCGGGCAGTTGCGCGTACCGCGCGAGGCGCCGCACTGGGCCAACCGGATCCACGTCGACGATGCGGCCACCGCGATCGTGCACCTGCTGCGGCTGAAGTCGCCGCAGCCGCTGTATCTCGGTGTGGACGACACCCCGATGCCGCTCGACGAGTTGTACGACTTCCTCGCGACACTGATCGATGCCCCCTTGCCTGCGGAAGGCGCGCCACCGGTCGGCGTCGGCAGCAAGCGGCTCAGCAACGCGAAGCTGCGCGCCAGCGGCTGGGCGCCGCAATGGCCGGACGCGCGCGAAGGCTACGCCGCGCTGCTCGACGGCTGAACCATCCACCGAAGGAGAACCGCCATGGCCAACACCGTTCCGCATCACCAGGTCAGCACCGCCAACGAGATTCCCGGTTGCCGCATCGTGCGTTCGTTCGGTATCGTGCGCGGCATCACCGTGCGTTCGCGCAGCGTGGTCGGCAATCTCGGCGCCGCGCTGCAGACCATCGTCGGCGGCAACATCTCGATCTACACCGAGTTGTGCGAGAAGGCGCGCGAGGAGGCGTTCGAGCTGATGCTGCAGCATGCCGCCGCGATGGGCGCGAACGGGGTGGTGGCGATGCGCTACGACGCCAACGACGTCGCCCAGGGCGTTACCGAAGTGCTGGCCTACGGCACGGCGGTGCAGGTGGAGGCGTCAACGTGAGGTGATTTTGCAGTGCGGCTTGCCGCCGCGGATGAGTGCGGGACAGACTCGGGTTCCGGAGCGGGGGGAGCGTCGCGTGCCGCTTGCACGATTCCACCGGAGATTGACGCCATGTCGGTAGCCAAGGTCATCGAAATCAACGCCTCGTCCAGCAAGAGCATGGAAAACGCCGTGCAGGGCGGCCTGAAAAAGGCCGGCGAGTCAGTGAAGAACATCAAGGGCGCCTGGGTCAACGAGATCAAGGTGGTGACCAAGGACGACGGCACCATCACCGAGTGGCGGGTGAACATGAAGGTCAATTTCATCGTCGACTGATTGCCCCGCGCCGGCGAGGCCGCGGTGGCGCGTGCTTCGCCGGTGCCCGTTCAGCCGTGGCTGAGGCCGGTCACGTGGCGGTCGTCGTCGTACTCCACGCAGGTATCGGCCAGCGCCGGCAGGGTGGCCAGCGCGTGCCGGCTGAGCCGCTCGAAGTGCGCCAGGAACCGTTCCATTGCCGCCGCATCCATCGCCAGCGGCGCGTGTCGGGCCAGCAGTTCCTGCTCCTGCTCGCCACGCCAGCGGCGCACGATCTCCCAGCTCGGTGCCTGCAGCACGATCAGCGCATCGAACTTGCGCCACAGCGGCTGGTAGCCGCGCAACTGCTTGTTGACCCAGTGCCGCCAGCTGCCGTCGGGGTCCTCGTTGCGCTCCAGTTCGTTGACCGGCCAGGCCAGCGCGACCTGCGGCTGCGGCCGGACGCCCAGCGCCCAGCCTTCCACGATCACTAGTTTCGGCGGCCGCGTGGTGCGCGGCCAGCGCGACGGCGGGAAGCGGGTGTCGCGGCCCTTGTCGAAGCGTGGATGCGACACCGGCAGCTTGTCCGAGGCCTGCGGCAGCGCCGCCAGCACCGACATCAGCAGCTCGATCTCGTGCGTGCCCGGCACGCCACGGCTGCGCAGCAGCGGATGCACGTCGCGCGCCAGCGCCTCGCGGTCGCTGCGGGTGTAGTAGAAGTCATCCAGCGAAAGCACCTCGGTGGGCCAGCCGCGGGCTTCGGCCGCGGCCTTCATTACCCGTGCCAGGGTGCTCTTGCCGCTGCCCTGCAGGCCGGACAGACCGAGGATGTACGGGCGCCGCGAGCGGGCGATGCGCCCGGCGTACTGGTCGAGCAGGTGGCCGGCGAGGGCCTCGTTCTGCAGGTCGGCGTGGGGCGTCATCCGCGGCACACCGTGCTTCCGGGAGGGATTTCCGCCACCGGCAGGCCGCGCCTGCCGGGCATGGCGCCAGCGGGCATGTCGCTGCGTCCTTCACATGTCGTGGCGGAAGATGGCGCTGCCTTCCGGGCCGGCCGGGTACTGGAGGGACGGTGCATTGCATTATTATCGGTCGGATTCATCCGCACCATGATGGCGCGTGTCGGCCACGATGCAAAAGGAAAGTTTTCAGACACCATGCTCAAATCCGAAATTCTAGATACCTTCCAGCGCCTGCTGGAGGAAGCCACGGCCAGTGGCGAGCGCGAACCGACCGCGATGAACCTGGCCACCGTGGACGCCGCCGGCCGGGTCGCCTCGCGCATCGTGCTGCTCAAGGGCGCCGACGAGCGCGGCTTCCGCTTCTACACCAACTACGACAGCGACAAGGGCGGCCAGCTCGAGGCGCACCCGCAGGTGGCGCTGTGCTTCCACTGGAAGCAGTTGCGCGAGGGCGTGCAGGTGCGCGTGGAAGGCGTGGCGCGCAAGCTGCTGGCGGAAGAGTCGGACGCCTACTTCGCCAGCCGCGCCCGTGGCAGCCAGATCGGCGCGTGGGCTTCGCTGCAGTCGCAGACCTTGCCTGATCGCGACACGTTCGAGCAGCGGGTGGCGCGCTACGAGCAGCAATTCGATGGTCGCGAGGTGACCCGACCGCCGCACTGGGGCGGCTTCGTGGTGGAGCCGGACATGCTCGAGTTCTGGTACGGCGCCGAGTTCCGCCTGCACGAGCGCGTGCGCTGGGATCGCCACGGCCAGACCTGGACCAGCCGGATGCTCTACCCGTGACCCGCGCGCTGCCCGCCGAGCATGTGGCGCAGGGCAGCTTCACCGTGCACACGCGCGGGCGCGGCTTCAGCGAGATCACCGCACAGGTCGGCGACGCCGTGGCAGCCAGCCATGTGCAGACCGGCATCGCGCAGGTGTTCACCGCGCACACCAGCTGCTCGCTGCTGATCAGCGAGAATGCCGACCCCACGGTGCGCGATGACCTGGAGCGCTGGTTCGCGCGCGCGGTGCCCGATGGCGATGCGATCTTCCGACACGACGCGGAAGGTCCGGACGACATGCCCGCGCATGTGCGCTCGATCCTCACCGGGGTCAGCCTCGGCGTGCCGGTGCATAGCGGCAAGCTGATGCTTGGCGCCTGGCAGGGCATCTATCTGTGGGAACACCGCCTCGACCCGCACCAGCGCAAGGTGGTGGTCACCGTGCTGGGGAACTGAACGCATGGATCACGCTGCCCCCGCTGCCGGTTGGCCCGACCACTTCCCGCAACGCATCGTCTGCCTCACCGAGGAGCCGACCGAGGTTCTGTACGCGCTCGGCGAGGAGCGGCGCATCGTCGGCATCTCCGGCTTCACCGTGCGGCCGCCGCGCGCACGCCGGGAGAAGCCGAAAGTCTCCGCCTTCACCAGCGCGAAGATCGGCGAGATCCTGAAACTGGAACCGGACCTGGCGATCGGTTTCTCCGACATCCAGGCCGACATCGCGCGCGAGCTGGTCAAGGCCGGCGTCGAGGTGTGGATCAGCAACCACCGCAGCGTCGACGGCATCCTGGCCTACATTCGCCGGCTCGGCGCGATGGTCGGCGCACAGGAGAAGGCCGAGGCGTATGCGCAGTGCGCCGAGCGACATATCGCCGAAATCCGCGCCGCGGCCGCGCAGCTGCCGCGGCGGCCGAAGGTGTATTTCGAGGAATGGGACGAGCCGATCATCACCGGCATCCGCTGGGTCGCCGAGATCATCGGCATCGCCGGCGGCGACGACTGCTTCCCCGAACTGGCCCGCGAGCCGCTGGCGAAGCAGCGTATCCTGCCGAACGGCGACGAGGTGGTGCGCCGTGCACCGGACATCATCCTTGGCTCCTGGTGCGGCAAGCGGTTTCGCCCGGACAAAGTCGCGGAGCGGCCAGGGTGGGGCACGATCCCCGCGGTGCTCGATGGCGAGCTGCACGAGGTCAAATCACCGATCATCCTGCAGCCGGGGCCGGCGGCGCTGTTCGACGGCTTGGACGAGATCCATCGAATCATCACCGAGTGGGCGCTGCGCTGAGCCTTCCACTTTCCGGTTGTGGTAGGAGCGCACCCTGTGCGCGATGCTCTTGCTTCATTCAAAGCGAAAAAGGATCAGAGGCAAGAGCTTTCGTGCGCCTCCGGCGCCCGAGTTACTTTCTCTTTGCGCGGGGAGCGAAGAGCGTCAGAAGCAAAAGCTTTCGTCTGCCTACGGCAGCCGAGTCACTTTCTCTTTGCGTGGCCAAAGAGAAAGTAACCCAAGAGAAAGGCCACCCCGCTTGGCGCTTGCCGGACATCCTGTCCGGCAAGTCCGTGAGCCGGGGCCGGGCTTTTCGAGCGGGCTCCTGCCCGCGCGAAAAGGCGTTGCCATCCCTGGCAACGCCCGCTGCGCGGCCTGTCGACCCCGCCTCACCGCCGCGCAAGGGACCCCGGGCAGAGCAGCGGGCCATCGTGGCCCGCACTCGGTGATGAAGCTGAAAAGCCACAGCCACAGCAAAGCGTCGCTTTGCTGTGGCTTCGCTCGTGCTTTTGATCTGGCTCCTCTGAAGAGTGCGCGCAGGATGCGCGCTGCTCTACCGGGGTCCCCTCTGAAGCGGCGGACGGGTGGTGGAAAAGCCCGCAGGGTGGCCGGCATGAATGCCGGCCAGTTTGTCGTCAGCACAGGCAACGGCATGGATGCCGGAGTTGAGGCAACGCAGGAGCGGTTGCCCGATGTGCTGTCGACAAACCCCACCACCCGGCCGCGGACCTTGCGGGCAGGATGCCCGCAAGGCGCGTAAGCGGGGTGCCCCTCTCTTTGGTTACTTTCTCTCGGGCAAGCGAGAGAAAGTAACTCGGGCGCCGCAGGCGCACGAAAGCTCTTGGGCCCTTGCTTCAGCCGCCACGAGAGAAAACTCAGGCGCCCAGCGCCAATCGCGCCCCCAGATCCAGCAATGGCGCCGCCACCAGCAAACGGGCCAGCA
Organism: Rhodanobacter sp. FW106-PBR-R2A-1-15; assembly: GCF_058789735.1. Taxonomy (NCBI): domain Bacteria; kingdom Pseudomonadati; phylum Pseudomonadota; class Gammaproteobacteria; order Lysobacterales; family Rhodanobacteraceae; genus Rhodanobacter; species Rhodanobacter sp. FW106-PBR-R2A-1-15. The sequence continues at coordinate 128,521 of NZ_JBYTEM010000005.1, forward strand.
GCAGCGCGATCATCACCGCCATCGGCGCGAAATCGATCTGGCCGATGATCAGCCGGCCGTGCAGCGGGCGCAGCAGCGGGGCGACGATGCTGCCGGCCAGCTGCAGCATGGGGTGGCGGCGGTCCACCGCGAACATACTCAGCAGCGACCAGCCGAAGATCAGTACCAGGTAGCACAGCAGCACGAAGTCGAGCAGCTCGGCCAGCGACAGCACGATCAGGCCAAGCGGTTGCGGCATCACCCCGAGCAGGGCGAACAGCAGCAGGCGCTTGAGCAGCATCGCCAGCCATGCCAGCAGCAGGGCGGCCAGGTTGATCCGGCGCCAGTTCGGCAACACGCGGCGGATCGGTGCCAGCACCGGGTTGGTGCTGCGGTAGACGAACTGGCTCAGCGGATTGTGGAAATCGGCGCGGCAGGCTTCGGCAGCCACGCGCAGCAGCAACAGCGCGACCACCGCGTCGAACGCCAGGTCGAGCAGCAGGGACAGCGCATTCAGCAGGTAGCTCACGGCAGCTGGTCCAGTTCGGCGGCAAGTTCCACACCGCGCTGCGTGGCGGCGGCCACGGCGCGGGCGACGACGTGCGGCAGGCCGTCGGCGGCGAAGCTTTCCAGCGCGGCCTGGGTGGTGCCATGCGGCGAGGTGACGCGCTGGCGCAGCACGGCCGGGTCTTCGCCGCCCTCCACCAGCATGCGGCCGGCACCCAGGCAGGTTTGCGCGGCGAGTGCGCGAGCAGTGTCGCGGGGCAGGCCCTGCGCCACCGCGGCGGCTTCCAGCGCCTCGACCAGGGCGAAGAAGTACGCCGGGCCGGAGCCGGACAGCGCGGTGACGGTATCCATCAGCGCCTCGTCGTCGATCCAGCGGGTGATCCCGGCAGCGTCGAGGATGTGCTGCGCCCGCGCCTTCTGCGCCGGGCTGACCCGGTGGTTGGCGCACAGGCCGGTGGCGCCGACGCCGATCAGCGCCGGCGTGTTGGGCATGCAGCGCACGATCGGCAGCCCGCTGCCGAACCAGCGCTCCAGCTGGTCCAGCCGCACGCCGGCGGCGATCGAGATCAGCAACGGCCGGTGGCGCTGCAGGAGGTCGCACAGGTCGGCGTGGATCGACGGCATCACCTGCGGTTTCACCGCCAGCAGGATCACCTCGGCGTCCGCCACGGCCAGCCGGTTCTCGGCATAGCAGGCGATGCCGAAGTCGCGGCCCAGCGCCTGACGCGCTTCGGCCAGCGGCTCGGCCACGCTGAGGGTAGCCGGTGCCACGCCGGTTTTCAGCAAGCCGCCGATCAGGCTGCGCGCCATGTTGCCGCCGCCGATGAAGGCAAGTCGTGTCATGCAGGGCTCCTCGTCCGTCCAGACCACATACCTTACCGGAGCCGGCGCGCGAGCGACGGGTTTTGCCGGCGGAAGGTCGCGCGGCAGCGCGTCGCCGGAGCCGGCTGGCGATTTTTTCGACCGGGTGCGCAAACCGCGTTGGCAGTTTGCGCATGGAGGGCGGAAAGACTGGCCGCACAGCCACTTGCCCGAGTAGTATCGACGCGGCTACAGGGGTGCGGAAAGCTCGTCCAGGTGGTGTCGTGATGCCGGTTGCCATGCGCTGCGGCGCACCACGCCCGCGGACGTCATGCGGCCCCGGATGTGGCAGACGAATCCATGCCATCCAGACGATCGGTTGAGGGGAAACGACTTCATGGACATTGCCGAACTGCTTGCCTTCTCGGTGAAGAACAAGGCCTCGGACCTGCACTTGTCCGCCGGGCTGCCGCCGATGATTCGCGTCGACGGCGATGTCCGCCGCATCAACATCCCCGCGCTCGAGCACAAGCAGGTGCACTCGCTGATCTACGACATCATGTCGGACAAGCAGCGGCGCGACTACGAAGAATTCTACGAAACCGACTTCTCGTTCGAGATTCCCGGGCTGGCGCGCTTCCGCGTCAACGCGTTCAACCAGAACCGCGGCGCCGGCGCGGTGTTCCGCACCATTCCGTCCGAGGTGCTGACGCTGGAGGATCTCGGCTCGCCGCCTATCTTCAAGGAACTGATCGAGCAGCCGCAGGGCCTGATCCTGGTGACCGGCCCGACCGGCTCGGGCAAGTCGACCACGCTGGCGGCGATGGTCGACCACATCAACAAGAACGAATACGGGCACATGCTCACGATCGAAGACCCGATCGAGTTCGTGCACACCTCGCAGAAGTGCCTGGTCAACCAGCGCGAGATCCACCGCGACACGCTGGGCTTCAATGAAGCGCTGCGTTCGGCGCTGCGCGAAGACCCGGACTACATCCTGGTCGGCGAGTTGCGTGACCTGGAAACCATCCGCCTGGCGCTGACCGCGGCGGAGACCGGCCACCTGGTGTTCGCCACCGTGCATACCAGCTCGGCGGCGAAGACCATCGACCGCATCATCGACGTGTTCCCCGCCGGCGAGAAGCCGATGGTGCGCTCGATGCTGTCCGAAAGCCTGCGCGCGGTGGTCTCGCAGTCGCTGCTGAAGAAGGTCGGCGGCGGGCGCATCGCGGCGCACGAGATCATGGTTGGCATACCGGCCATCCGCAACCTGATCCGCGAGGACAAGGTGGCGCAGATGTACTCGTCGATCCAGACCGGCCAGCAGTTCGGCATGCAGACGCTGGACCAGTGCCTGCAGGATCTGGTCAAGCGCGGCCTGGTGACACGCCAGCAGGCGCAGGCCTACGCCAAGAACAAGGACAATTTCAAATGAGCGTCGGGATTCGGGATTCGGGATTCGGGATTGGCGAAAGCCGGGATCGCGTCGCGGCTCGATATTCCCACGCTTGCACGGAAGGGCAGGTTGCCGGCCAGGAGCGCAGTGCGCGGGTCGGCAGCTTTGACGAATCCCGAATCCAGAATCTCGAATCCCGGGGACAGACGCCATGAGCGACTTCGATTTCACCTCGTTCCTGAAACTGATGGTGCACAAGAAGGCCTCCGATTTGTTCATCACCGCGGGCGTCGCTCCTTCGATGAAGGTGCAGGGCCGGATCGTGCCGATCACGCAGAGCCCGCTCAGCGTGCAGCAGGCGCGCGACATGGTGCTCAACGTGATGACGCCGGGCCAGCGCGAGGAGTTCGAGAAGACCCACGAGTGCCAGTTCGCGATCTCCGCGCAGGGCGTGGGCCGCTTCCGCGTGTCGTGCTTCTACCAGCGCAACTGCGTGGGCATGGTGCTGCGCCGGATCGAGTCGAAGATCCCCACCATCGAGGAGCTGACGTTGCCGCCGGTGATCAAGCAACTGGCGATGACCAAGCGCGGCATCATCGTTTTCGTCGGCGCCACCGGCTCGGGCAAATCGACCTCGCTGGCGGCGATGATCGGCTACCGCAACCAGAACTCGACCGGGCACATCATCACCATCGAGGACCGGATCGAATACGTGCACAAGCACGAGGGCTGCATCATCACCCAGCGCGAGGTCGGCATCGACACCGACAGCTGGGACAACGCGCTGAAGAACACCCTGCGCCAGGCGCCGGACGTGATCATGATCGGCGAAGTCCGCACCCGCGAGGGCATGGACCACGCGATCGCCTTCGCCGAAACCGGCCACCTGGTGCTGTGCACGCTGCACGCGAACAATGCCAACCAGGCGATGGACCGCATCCTGCACTTCTTCCCGGAGGATCGCCGCCAGCAGCTGCTGATGGACCTGTCGCTGAACCTGAAAGGCATCGTGGCGCAGCAGCTGATCCCCACGCCCGACGGCAAGGCCCGCCGGGTCGCGGTGGAGATTCTGCTGGGCACGCCGCTGGTGCAGGACTACATCCGCCAGGGCGAGATCCACAAGCTGAAGGAAGTGATGAAGGAATCCACCCTGCTCGGCATGAAGACCTTCGACCAGAGCCTGGTCGAGCTGTACCACGCCGGCGAGATCAGCTACGAGGATGCCCTGCGCTACGCCGACAGTTCCAACGAGGTGCGCCTGCGCATCAAGCTGGCCCAGGGCGGCGACGCGCATACCCTGTCACAGGGCCTGGAAGGCGTCGAGCTGGAGGAAAACCGCGACTCGCAGAACTTCAGCAGCAATTTCCTCAACCGCTGAGGCGGCCACCCTGCCGGAAAAAAGGCGCCTGCAGGCGCCTTTTTTCGCTTCGTTGGTGCCTCGTTGAGTTACTTCTCCGCGGGCGGCGTGCCGCCGACGGTCAGGCCGCTGGCGTCCACGCTCTTCACGCCCTTGATGAGCTGGGCGACGCGTTCGGCGTGGTCCTTCTGGGCCTGCGAGGCAACCGTGCCGCTGAGCGTGACCACGCCATCGTGGGTCGACACCGAAATGTCGGTGGCCGGGATGCCCTTGGTGGTGCCGAACTCGGATTTCACCTTGGTGGTGATCCAGGCATCGGCCGCCTGGTCCGGCACGGTCTGGTTCTCGGAGGACTGCTGCATGCGCGCGCCGGCGTCCTGGGCTGCGACCTGGCCGAACGGGATGGCCGCGAAGGCGAGCACGAGGGTGGTGGCATACAAGCCGTGGCGGATCGTGGAAGTGCGCACGGCGATCTCCTCGGTGGGCTGACAATGCCTGCCTGCCGCAGCGACGGGCGGGATGCTGTCGTCGCCATGGCAACAGCCGGGCCGTGAACGCCGCGTGGCTTCAGTAGGCGCCGGTTCAGCGCGGGATTGCGGAGGCGAAAGGCAGCTCATGGCGATGTTGTCATCGCGTTGGATGCCGCGAGCCGAACATTAAAAAAGCCGGGGCGTCGCCGCGCCCCGGCTTTTCCTCGGTGCCGATGTCTACTTCAGCGCAGTCTGGCTGGTGATCACCATGCCGCCCTGGTCCACGTGCATCTGGGCATCGATGCTGTCGACGCGCTCGGCCTGCGATTTCATGGCGGCGAACTGGGCCTTGGTGCGGGCCAGCTCGGCGGCGGCCTCGGCCGCACTGTCGCCCGAGTCGTCGATCGACGGCTCGTCGCTCTTGCCGATCGCTGCGGTGGCGGCGGCCACGCTGTCGATCTTCTGCTCCATCAGTTGCAGCCAGCTCAGGTACATCGCGCCGCTGATGTGCATGCGGCCCATCCGGCCGGCGTCGCCGGTCGGGTCCTTGAGAGTATCGCCCAGGCGGGCGTCCTCGCCGGCGCCGATGCCGAAGGCGAGCGCCTTCTCGCCCATGGCCAGCCAGGCCGGCTGGCCCAGCATGCCGATCATGTCCTTCGGCAGCGGCAGCGGCTTGCTGTCATGGCCCGGTTTCAGCGCGGCCAGCGCGGGCACCATCATCTGGCCCATCGCGAACAGGCCGTCGGGGTTGTTGGTGCCGATCAGCACGCGCCCGCTGAAGATGGGCAGGCCGCCCTCCTTGCCCGCCGCCAGCGAGTCCAGCGCGATGCGCAGGCCGAGCATGTCGCCGAACGGCGGGATCGCTGCCTTCTGCATGGCGGGGCCGAGCTTGGCGAAGCTGTCGTTGAGGTCGGTCAGCGAGGGGCAGCTGAACGGCTTGGCGGCCACCGCCTCGGCCTGGGCCAGCCAGAACGTACGGGCCTCGGCGACCGGCAGGGCCAGGCTCAGGTCGAACGGCGCGGTGCCGGTGCCGCCCAGGCCGGGCAGCGCCACCTTGAGCCCGGCGAAGGCCTGGCTGATGTCGCTGGCCAGCGCCACGTCGAAACGCACGTCCTGGTGCTTTGCGTCCAGCCTGGTGTAGCCGAAGCTCATGGCCGGCACGCGCGCGGCGATGCGCGCAGCGTCGGTGCCGCAGCTGGGCGAGCTCTGCAGCTGGGTGGCGACCGGCTCGCCGGTCTTCGCCGCGATGGCTTCGGCATGGGCCTTCTGGATCGCGCCGACCAGCGGATCCTTGCCGCCGATCGCCAGCGGCAGCGCGCGGGTCAGATCCAGTTCGCCGAGCAGCCACTTCTGGTAACCCTTGGCCTTGGCCAGCGCCTTCAGCCGGCCATCGTCCTGCAGGCTCTTTTGCGGTCGATCCAGGCCCAGCGCCTGGCGCAGCAGCGCCGGCGAGACATCCGCCGGCAGCAGCGCGGCCACCGCCTGCTCGTTCACCGTGGCCAGCACCAGCTCGGTACCGGAGGCAGGGAAGGCGTACTTGCGGTAGCCCTGCTTGTCCACGCTGGCGACATCGAGCTTCTTGCCGTAGGCGGTTTCCAGCCTGCCGATGAAGCCCTCGAACGCGCCCGGGTCGCTCAGCTGGAAGCGCAGCACCGGGGCCAGGCCCAGGCCGTAGAAGGCGGAGTAGCCCTTGAGGTTCAGGCCGGCGCCCTGGGCGAAGCCCTCGATGGTCTTGCCGTTGAATTCGGCGCGCAGCGCGCGCAGCAGGCGCGCGCCATCGGGGTCCTTCCTGCTCAACCGCTCGGCGCTGGCGTCGAGCTGGGCGAGCTGGGACGGCAGCTGCGCGTCGGCCTGGGCGAGCAGGGCGCCGCGGGTGGCGTCGTCCATGATGTCGAGGTTGGCCACCACGTACGGCGTGTTCGCCGGCACGAAAGCCAGCGGTGCGTCCTTGTCCTTATGCCTGCAGGCCGCCAGCATGACGCCGGCGAAAACCAGCGCGATGTATCGCGTCGTCGATCGCATGTTGATCCCCAATGTGGTGAATGCCGCGCCGGTGATTATGCCCGCTTGCCCGTGGCATTGCCGTGGCCGGCAGCGGGCGACCGCCGGTCGGCGGGGCGGTTCAGCGGGCCAGCACTTCGTCGAGCACGGCCATGCGCACGAACACGCCGTTGCCGACCTGTTCGAGGATGCGCGACTGTGCGCCGTCGGCCACCTCCGAGGCGATCTCGATGCCGCGGTTGAGCGGGCCCGGGTGCATCACCAGGCAGCCCGGCGCGGCCAGGCCCAGCCGGCGCCGGTCCAGCCCGTAGTGGGCGAAATACGCCGCTTCGTCCGGCAGTTCGATGCTGGCCATGCGCTCCTTCTGCAGGCGCAGCATGATCACCGCGTCGACGCCCTCGATGGCCTCGTCGAAGTTGCCGTAGCGGCGCACCTGCGGCGCCTCGTCCGCCGGCAGCATCAGCTCGGCCGGCCCGCACAGGCGGATTTCCCTGACCCCCAGTGCGGTGAACGCGTTGATGTCCGAGCGGGCCACCCGCGAATGCTTGATGTCGCCGCAGATCAGTACGGTCAGGTTGCCGAAGTCGGGCCGGTGCTGGCGGATGGTCAGCGCATCCAGCAGGCCCTGGGTGGGGTGCGCGTGGTTGCCGTCGCCGGCGTTGATCACCGAGACCCCGCTCATCGCATGGCGCACCAGCATGTCGGGCGTGCCCGACTGCTTGTGGCGCACCACGATGGCGTCCAGGTGCATCGCCTCGAGCGTGTGCAGGGTGTCGAACAGTTCCTCGCCCTTGCTGGTGGAGGACAGCCCGATGTCGAAGTTGACCACGTCGGCGCCCAGCCGCCGCGCGGCGAGCTCGAACGAGGTGCGGGTGCGCGTGGACGGTTCGAAGAACAGGTTTAGCACGGTGCGCCCGGCCAGCACGTCGAGCTTGCGGGTGCCGTGCGCGCAGGCGTCGCGCAGCGCCTCGGCGCGGTCAAGCAGGCGCTCGATGGTCTCGCGCGGCAGGTTTTCCAGGGAGGTCAGATGGCGCAGGCGAGGGCTCATGGCGGCGGGTCTGGAGTGAAAGGGAAGTTCGTTCAGGGGGCGGCGTTGTCGGCCGCTGGCACACCGGCGCCGGCGAGCCAGCGTTCGAGGATGACCGCGGCGGCTTCGGCGTCGATGTCGGCGGCGTCGCGGCGCCGCCTGAGCCCGGCGGCGCGAGCGGTGGCGAAACGTTGCGCTGCTTCCTGCGAGCTGTGCCGCTCGTCGACCAGCACCACCGGCAGGCCGTAGCGCTGCTGCAGCTGCGCGGCGAATCGGCGGGCGCGGCGGCTGGCGGGCTGCTCGGTGCCGTCCAGCGCCAGCGGCAGGCCGACCACCAGGGTGCCGGGCTGCCACTGCTGGTGCAGCGAGTCGAGGCGCGGCCAGTCCGGACTGTCGTCGCGGACCGCGAGGGTGGCCAGCGTGCGGGCGCTGGCGGTGTAGGTGCTGCCGATCGCCACGCCGGTGATCCGGCTGCCGACGTCGAAGCCGAACACGCAGCTCATGCGTGGCCCGCGTAGCCGGACAGCTGGCGCGGGTCGACCCCGACCAGGCCGGCGGCGGCGCTCCAGCGTTCCTCCAGCGGGGTGTCGAACACCACCCGGCCGCAGGCCTCGGCGGTGAGCCAGGCGTTGGCCATCAGCTCCTGTTCCAGCTGGCCGGCGTCCCAGCCGGCGTAGCCGAGCACCATGATCGCCTGACGCGGACCTTCGCCGGCGGCCATCGCCACCAGGATGTCGCGCGAGGTGGTGACCGACCAGTGGTCGTTGATGCGGTAGCTGGAATCCCAGTCGCCCGGTTCGTGATGCAGCACGAAGCCGCGCTCCTGCTGTACCGGGCCGCCGATCAGCACCGGCGCGTCGGCCAGCTCGCTGTCCTGGCATTCCAGTTTCATCTGCGCCAGCACGTCGCCGAAGCGGTACTCGGACAGCTGGTTCACCAGCAGGCCCACCGCGCCGGCCTCGTCGTGCTGGCACAGCAGCGCCACGCCGCGCGAGAACGGCGGATCGGCCAGGTTCGGCATGGCGATCAGAAAGTGTCCGGTCAGGGTCGAGGGCTGCACGGCGGTCATGCGTACATTGTAAGCGCAGCGCGTGCCCGGCGCAGGCATCGGTTGCCTTCGTTCAGCGCGTCTGCAGCACGTTGTTCGGCTGGAAGCGCCAGGTGCGGGTGATGTTGATCTCGTCGACACGTTCGGCGCTCCTGGGCGCCGGCGGGAACGGCGCGGCCAGGCGCACGATGCGCTCGGCGGCGGCGTCCAGGATCTTCTGGCCGGAGCTCTGGATCACCTCGATGCTCTTGATGCTGCCGTCGAGGTTTAGCACCACGGTGAGCAGCACGTCGCCGTGCAGGCCGCGGCGGCGCGCCTCCTCCGGGTAGTTGAGGTTGCCGACCCGCTCGACCCGGTCGGACCAGCCGCGCATGTAGGCGGCGTAGGCGTATTCGCGCGTGCTGGCGGTGAGGTACTTCACTTTCGGCCGCTTGGCGTAGGCCACCTTTTTCTGGCGCAGCTCGGCGGCCAGCTGGGCGATCGCCTGCTGGCGCTCCAGCTCGGCGGCGGTGGGCGCCTGCTCGTGCGGGTGGACCGCGCTCTGCGCCGTATCGCTGGTCACGCGGAAATCGCTGGCGCCGCGGGTGGTGACCATGCGCATCGGGGTGGCTTCGCGCGGCTGCGGGGTGGCGGCTTCGACCGGCTGCGCGGCGATGCCGGGGTCGGGCCTGGGGATCGCGCCGGAGAACAGGTCCGACGGTCGCGCCGCGCGGTCGCTGCGGCCGCCGCCGGTGTTGTTGGCCTGGGCCAGGAAGTCCGCCTTGTCCGGCGCTTGCTGGTTGGCCACGTTGACCAGGGTCACGTCCAGCGTGGGCAGGCTGGGCGAGGGCTTCACGAAATGGAAGGTGATGCCCAGCAGCAGCACGCCGTGCAGCAGCAGCGAGAACAGCAAGGTGGCGCCGATCGGATCGGGCGGCGAAGGGGCGGTTGCAGTGGCGCTCACGCGTTGCGGTTTCCGGTGACGTGCCGTTCGATGACGTCGAACAGCTGGCCGGCAATGTTAAGCCCGAACTGCGCGTCCAGTTCGCGCACGCAGGTCGGGGACGTGACGTTGATCTCGGTCAGGTAGTCACCGATCACGTCCAGCCCGACGAACAGCAGGCCGCGCCGGCGCAGCTCGGGCGCCACCTGGCTGACGATCCAGCGGTCGCGCTCGGACAGCGGCACGCCGACGCCGCGCCCGCCGGCGGCCAGGTTGCCGCGGAACTCGTCGCCTTGCGGGATCCGTGCCAGCGCGTAAGGCACCGGCTCACCATCGACCACCAGCACGCGCTTGTCGCCGGCGCTGATCGCCGGGATGAACTTCTGCGCGATGGTGAATTGCCGCCCTTCGCCGTGCGGGCCGCCGCCGAGCAGGGTTTCCAGCATGGAATTGAGGTTGCCGTCGCCGGTCCGGGCCCGGAAGATGCCGCGCCCGCCCATGCCGTCCAGCGGTTTCAGCACCACTTCGCCGTGTTCGGCGGTGAACCGGCGCAGTTCGCCCGCGTCGCGCGACACCAGGGTCGGCGCGATGCATTGCGGGAAGGCCAGCGCGAACAGCTTCTCGTTGCAGTCACGCAGCGCGCGCGGGTCGTTGACCACCGCCACGCCGCCGCGCTGGGCCGCCTCCAGCACCATCGTGTCGTAGATGAACTGGGCGTCGACCGGGGGGTCCTTGCGCATCAGCACCACGTCCAGCTCGCGCAGGTCGCGCCACTGCGCCGGGCCCAGCGTGAACCAGCGCTGCGGGTCCTCGCGCACCTCCAGCGGGGCGATCCGCGCCCATGGCTCGCCGTCGCGCAGCGCCAGGTCACCCTGCTCGAAATAGTGCAGCGAGTGGCCGCGGCGGTGCGCTTCCAGCAACATCGCGAAGCTGGTGTCCTTGGCTGTCTTGATCGCGCCGATGGGGTCCATCAGCATGCCGACCGAAAGGGTCATGGTGGTTCTCCGAGGGTGGCTCGCCGTGGGGCCGGCAGGCGTCGCAAGGCGGTTATGTCCGGTCGATATACTAAGGCGGCGCCGGCCGGGGCGCCGAATTGCGACGAGGCCGGCAGACCCGCGCTGTCGTCAGTGGCCAGATGGTGCCACTATGGGGCACCCGGCAATGGTGGTCCTCGGTGCGTTGATTATTGCTTGACAGTCTTGGCGGGCAGGCAGTAAACAGCAAAGCTACTGGATTCACCGCCTTAGCGCGGTTGTTGTTGGTTGTTTCGACATTTTTTGCATGCGCACCATCCGGCATGGCCGTTGCATGTCTTGATGACTATCCTGAGCTCGGGGCGGGCCGCAGGGGGAGTAGTGAATTTGAACATGAGCGCTAACGAGTTGGACGGTCTGAAAGTCATGGTGATCGATGACTCCAAGACCATCCGCCGCACGGCGGAAACCCTGCTGAAAAAAGAGGGCTGCGAGGTGCTGACCGCGGTCGACGGTTTCGAGGCGCTCGCCAAGATTTCCGACCAGAAGCCCGCCATCATCTTCGTCGACATCATGATGCCGCGGCTGGACGGCTACCAGACCTGCGCACTGATCAAGAACAACCCGCAGTTTCGCGCCACGCCGGTGATCATGCTGTCCTCCAAGGACGGCCTGTTCGACAAGGCGCGCGGCCGCATCGTCGGCGCCGAGCAATACCTGACCAAGCCGTTCACCCGGGACGAGTTGCTTGGTGCCATCCATCGCCACGTCAGCACGGTATCGAGCCACTGACTGCAGCTTCCGAGGGGGACCAGTGGCCACCATTCTCATCATCGACGACTCGCCGACCGACGTGCGCGTGTTCACCACGCTGCTTGAGCGGGCCGGGCATCAGGTCGTCGCCGTCAGCACGGCCGAGGAGGGCATCGAGTGCGTGCGCGTCGACATGCCCGACCTGGTCATCATGGACGTGATCATGCCCGGCATGAACGGGTTCCAGGCCACGCGTACGCTCACCCGCGATCCGAAGACCCAGAGCGTACCGATCGTGATGATCACCACCAAGTCGATGGAGACCGATCGCGTGTGGGGCTTGCGCCAGGGCGCCCGCGCGTTCATCACCAAGCCGGTGAACGAGAAGGAGCTGCTGGCGTGCATCAACGAATTGCTGCCGAGCGAGAAATGAACCCGTCCGTCAACCGCACTCCGTTCGAGATCCTGGCCCGTTACGAGCGACTGTCGCTGGCGCATGCATCGGATACGCAGGACAAGCTGGAAGCGCCCGGGTTGTGGCGCGGCATCGGTTTCCGGGTCGGTTCGCGCCTGCTGGTCAGCGGCATCGACGAGATCAACGAACTGCTGGCGGTTCCCCCGCTCACCCCGGTGCCGGGCACCCAGCCCTGGCTGCTCGGCGTGGCCAACGTGCGCGGCAACCTGGTGCCGGTGATCGACTTCGGCCGTTTCCTGTTCGGCGACCGCACCCAGCACACCGACCGCAGCCGCCTGCTGGTCGTGCGCCAGGGCGGCGGCAACGTGGCGCTGCTGGTGGACGAGGTGTTCGGCCAGCGCACGGTGGACGAGGAGCAGCGGCGTGAGGCGGGGCGCGAGGAAGATCCGCGACTGGCCCGTTTCGTCGACAGCCGGGTGGGTGAGCAGCAGTTGGCTGTTTTCAACATGAACCGGCTGGTACGCGCACCGGATTTCCGGCAGGCCGCGGCCTGACCCCGGGGCAGGGCTGCAGTGGCAAGAAGGTTCGGCGCCGGCGCGGGCCGAAAACTTGGGGCAAGCATTCCCTGGCCGGTACCCGCTGTGCGGGGCTGGCAGCGTAATCAGCTAGACGGATGAGGTGAACATGAGCACTACAGGGGGCGTCAGCAGGGAACGCGGGTATACCGCACTCATTGTCCTGCTGCTGATTGCGATCGGTTTCGCGGCGCTGGACTTCTTCCTGCTCAACCAGAAGAACGGCGAGGATCGCCAGGCGATCGCGCTGACCACGCAGATCCAGGTGCTGTCGCAGCAGACGGCGAAGTTCGCGCTGGAATCGGCGGACGGCAACACCGACTCCTTCAAGGAGCTCGAATCCACCCGCAACGCGATCGACTCCGCCGTGCAGCGGCTGGGCAAGGGCGACCCCAAGAGCGGCATGCAGCCGTACGCGGACAACAACGCCACGCCCGCCGGCCGCGCGGTGAGCGCGCTGGATGCGTCGTGGAAACAGCTCGACGCCGACATCGGCAAGATCCTCTCCAACAAGGCCGTCGTGCTCGACTCCGGCCAGCGCGCGCGCACGCTGGCGCAGCAGATGCCGCTGCTCAACTCGAGCATGGAACAGGTGGTCAACATCCTGCAGCAGCGCAACGGCAGCTCCGAGCAGATGCTGGGCACCTCGCGCCAGATGCTGTCCGCCGACCGCATCATCCGCCGCGTGCAGGAAGTGCTGCAGGGCGGCGACAGCGCCCAGTCGGCGGCCGACGGCCTGTCGCGCGACGCGCAGCTGTACGGCAACGTGCTGAAGGGCCTGATCGAGGGCAACCCGGACAGCGGCGTGCGCCCGATCAACGACGCCAACGCGCGCAAGATCCTCACCGACATGGATGCCGGCTGGGCCCAGCTGGCCGACCCGGTGGCCAGGCTGGTCGCCGCCGCCGGCAACATCGCCGACGTGAAGCGGGCGGGCAACCAGGCCTCGCTGGATTCGCAGACCGTGCTGCTGCGCGCGAACGACCTGTCCGAGCAGATCGGCAAGCTGCCGCTGCGCCGGCTGTTCCCGAACGTGTGGTGGGGCCTGCTGGGCGCGATCGCCGCGGTGGCGTTCGCCCTGCTGCTGGTCATCACCCTGGTGCGCGACCAGCGCCGCCGGTTCGCCCAGAGTACCGAGCTGAACCAGCGCAACCAGGAGGCGATCATGCGCCTGCTGGACGAAATGGGCTCGCTCGCGGAAGGCGACCTGACCGTGAAGACCACGGTGTCGGAGGACATCACCGGCGCCATCGCCGACTCGGTGAACTACGCCATCGACGAGCTGCGATCGCTGGTGACCACCATCAACGAGACCTCCGAACAGGTGTCGTCCTCGGCGCAGGAAACCCAGACCACCGCCCGCCACCTGGCCAACGCGGCCGAGCAGCAGGCACAGCAGATCAGCACCGCGACCTCGGCGATCAACCAGATCGCCAGCTCGATGGACGACGTGTCGAAGAACTCCGCCGAGTCGGCCGACGTGGCCGAGCGCTCGGTGAAGATCGCCTCGCACGGCGCCGAAGTGGTGCGCGAGACGATCTCCGGCATGGACTCGATCCGCGACCAGATCCAGGAGACCTCCAAGCGCATCAAGCGACTGGGCGAATCCTCGCAGGAGATCGGCTCGATCGTGGAACTGATCAACGACATCGCCGAGCAGACCAACATCCTGGCCTTGAACGCAGCGATCCAGGCGGCCTCGGCCGGCGAGGCGGGTCGCGGCTTCGCGGTGGTGGCGGACGAAGTGCAGCGACTGGCCGAACGCTCCACCAGCGCGACCAAGCGCATCGAGACGCTGGTGCAGACCATTCAGTCCGATACCAATGAAGCGGTGAACTCGATGGAGCAGACCACCGCCGAGGTGGTCGCCGGCGCACGTCTGGCGGAAGACGCCGGCAGCGCGCTGGGCGACATCGAGCGCGTGTCGCACGACCTGTCTGCGCTGATTCAGAACATCTCCACCGCGGCGCGCGAGCAGTCTGCGGCGGCGACCGATATCTCGGTGTCGATGAACGCAATCCAGGAGATCACCTCGCAGACCTCGCAGGGCGCGAGCCAGACGGCCGACTCGATCGGTACGCTGGCGCAACTGGCGAGCGACCTGCGGCGCTCGGTGGCGCACTTCAAGCTGCCGGGTTGACATCGGCCGGGCCGGTTGCCGGCCCGATTGAGCAAAGCACAAGACAGGGGGCAGTCTCACTGGTTGCAGGATGCTTGCGTTGTGCAACCGTTGAGAGAGGCGCATGAGACTTCAAGACCACATCGATTTCACCACGCTGCAGTGGGTCAAGCCGGAACTCGACGACACCTTGTCGATCGCCCGCGAGGCGCTGGAGTCGTACGTCGACAACCCGGGCAAGCGCGACTACATGCGCACCTGCGTGGATCACCTGCACCAGGTGCAAGGCACCCTGCAGATGGTCGAGCTGTATGGCGCGGCGACGGTCACGGCGGAAATGGAGGCGCTTGCCCTGGCCCTGCTGGCGGACAAGGTCACCTATCGCGAAGAAGCCTATGCCGCGTTGATGCGCGGTTTGATGCAGCTGCCCGACTACCTGGAGCGGCTGTCCAGCGGCCACCGCGACGTGCCGGTGGTGCTGCTGCCGCTGCTCAACGACCTGCGTGCCAGCCGCGAACTGGAACCGCTGCCCGAATCGGCGATGTTCCACCCCAACCTGGATGCGTTCCTGCCGGAGCAGGCGCCCGCGGCGATGAGCGAAGCCTACGCCGAGGCGCATCGAGGCGAGCTGGTGGAGCTGCGCCTGCGCTTCCAGCAGCAGCTGCTGGGCTGGTTCCGCGGACAGAACGTCGCGCAGCAACTGGTCAATATGCGCAAGACCCTGCTGGCGATCACCGCGCGCTGTCATCAGGTGCATGGTCGGCGCCTGTGGTGGATCGCCGCCGGGGTGCTGGAAGGCCTGGAACAGGGCGTGCTGAAGGGGCAGGCCGGCGAAATCCGCCAGCTGATCGGCAAGGTCGACCGCAACATCCGGCTGCTGATCGAACAAGGTGAAGCCAGCCTGCGCGGCGGCGACGCGGACGACGTGGCCCGCAAGCTGCTCTACATCGTGGCGCAAGCCAAGCAACGCAGTCCGCAGATGGAGCTGTTGCGCGACATCTATGCGCTGGACACGCTGCTGCCCGATGCCGGCGAACTGGAGCACGCGCGCGGCTCGATGGCCGGGCACAACCGCGCCCTGCTCGATTCCGTCTCGCGCGCGCTGAAGGACGACCTGCTGCGCGTCAAGGAGGCGCTGGACCTGTTCCTGCGCCAGCAGAACGGCGACCCGGCCCAGTTGGCGGCGCAGGGCGAGGTACTCGAACGCGTGGGCGACACGCTCGGCATGCTGGCGTTGTCGGTGCCGCGCCGGGTGGTCGCCGAGCAGCGCCGGGTGCTCGACGAGATCGCCAACCGCATGCGCCAGGCCGACGAGGAAACCCTGCTCGACGTGGCCGGCGCACTGCTGTACGTCGAAGCGTCGCTGGACGACCACATCGAAAGCCTGGGCTCCGAGGACGAAGCGGGCACGAGCCAGGTCATGCCCAGCCTGCCGCGCAGCGAAGCGCTGGGCGTGGTAACCACGCTGATGCAGGAGGCGATCGCCAACACCGGCAAGGTCAAGGACGCGATCGTCGCGTTCGTTGAATCCGGCTGGGAACACGACCGCCTGGCCGGTGCGCCGGTGCTGATGGACGAAGTCGCCGGTGCCATGCACATGCTGTCGTCGCCGCGCCCGGCCGAGCTGGCTCAGGGCGTGGGCCGCTTCATCGGCAACGAACTGCTGGACGACCGGCGCGTGCCGAGCGGGGCGCAGATGGACCAGCTGGCCGACGCATTGGCGGCGCTGGAGTATTACCTGGAGGCGGCGCGCGAGCATCGCGGCGGCCTGGAACACATACTCGACGTGGCCGAACACAGCCTGAGCCTGCTCGGCTACTGGCCATTGCTGTCGGCACGCGCGGCATCCGCCGCGCCGCTGGCGTCCGAGGCGGCGCCGGTCGCATCCGCGGCTGTGGACGGAGAACATCTGGAACTGTCCGAGTCGGTCAGCCTGCTGCCGGGTGAGGACCTGAGGCAACTCTTCGTCGGTGACAGCCAGCCGCTTGCCGCCGCCGTCCACGATCTCGACGGGCTGCGCCTGGCGCAGACCGAAACCGCCACCCCGGCCGGCGCGGATCGCGCCGCGGCCGACGAGGCTGGCGAGGACTGGATCGAGATCGAGGAAGAGGTGGTCGAGCAGGTGCCGGTGCGCGACGCACTGGCGGACAACACCAACTTCAACGTCAATGCCGAAGGCATCGACGACGATATCCGCGAGATCTTCCTCGAGGAGATGCAGGAGGAAATCGACAACCTGCGCAGCGCCGAGCAGCTTTGGCTGGCCGACCCCGCGCAGAGCGCAGCGCTAGTCGGCATCCGCCGCTCGTTCCACACGCTGAAGGGCTCGGGCCGGCTGGTCGGTGCCGGCGTGCTGGGCGAGTTTGCGTGGAAAGTGGAGGACATGCTCAACCGCGTGCTGGACGGCACCATCCAGCCGGACGAAAACGTGCAGGCGCTGGTGCGCCATGCGATCGATGCGCTGCCGCAGCTGCTGGCCGCGCTCAAGGGCGAAGGCATGCCACGCGCACCGCTCGGCGCGATCATGCATACCGCCGAACAGCTCGCGGCCGGCAACCCGGCGTGGGTGGAGGATCACGCACCACGCGCGATGGAGACGGTGCGCCGCATCGTGCGCCGGCGCGTGCCGCGTCTCGACGCGGCGGCCGAATCCATACCCACAGCGGGCCTGGCCGGAGTGGGCGCCGCCCCGGAGCCGATCGAACCCGAGCACGCCGTGGAGATGCCGGTGATGCCGCCGGTGGACCCGGTGCTGCTGGAGATCCTGCGCAGCGAGGTGGCGCAGTACCTGCAGACCATCCGCGCCGCGATCCAGCGCAGCGACGACGAGTTGCCGATCGGCGAGGAACTGCTGCGCGCCGTGCACACGCTGCACGGGGCGATCGCGATGGTCGACATTCCGCTGCTGACGCAGCTGCTGTCGCCGCTGGAGGGCCTGTTCAAGCGCCTGCGTGCGGCCAACCTGCCGCTGTCGTCCGAGGGCTTGCGCCTGCTGGGCCAGGCGGTCGACGTGGTCGATCGCGTGATGAGCCAGTTCGACGCGGCCGAGCCGCAATTGCCGGACGCCGACGCGCTCACCGCGCAGATCGCCAGCCTGCGCGACCGCTACCCCGAGTCGAAGGTGGCGCACGTCGTGTTCGAGCCGCAGGCCGACGAGGCCGACGAGGCCGACGAGGCCGAGGCCTACCAGGCGATCATCGCCGACTCGCTGGCGGCCGGCATGGCCGACGCCGCGGCGGCACGGGCCGGGACGGCGCCCGCCGATGCCCCGGCCAATGCCGGCGAGATCCCGCAGGTCCATCTGGAAGATGCGCAACACGCCGAGCTGACCGCCGAGCTGGTGGCGGCACTGGGCGCCTTTGAGCCCGAGCGGGCCGATGCCGAGCGGGCGGCTGCCGAAAAGCTGGCGGCCGAGCAGGCCGCGGCGGCGCGGGCGGAAGCAGAGAAACTGGCAGCCGAACAGGCTGCGACAGCGCAGGCGGAAGCAGAGAAACTGGCAGCCGAACAGGCTGCGACAGCGCAGGCGGAAGCGGAGAAGCTGGCGGCGGAGCAGGCCGCGGCAGCGCAGGTGGAAGCGGAGAAACTGGCGGCCGAGCAGGCCGCGGCGGCGCAGGCGGAAGCGGAGAAACTGGCGGCGGAGCAGGCCGCGGCGGCGCAGGCGGCAGCAGAGAAACTGGCGATCGAGCAGGCTGCGGCAGCGCAGGCAGCCGCAGAGAAGCAGGCGGCCGAACAGGCGGCAGCGGGCCGGACCAGCGAAGAAGCGACCGGCACCGTGACGCCGGAGCCTGCGCATGCCCTGGCCGGGTCCGGCCAGATCGACGCCGACCTGATGGAAGTCTTCATCGACGAGGCGCGCGAGATCCTCGACCACGCCGACGACGTGCTGGCCCAGTGGCATGCCGAACCGGCCGAACTGGTGCACGTGCCGGAACTGCAGCGCGACCTGCACACGCTCAAGGGTGGCGCACGCATCGCCGGGCTGACGGCGGTGGGCGACCTCAGCCATGCGATCGAGACCCTGCTGGAGGAGCCGATCCGCGATGTGTCCAGGACCGGGCCGCTGATCGCCGCGCTGGAGGTCAGCTTCGACCAGTTGCACGCGCTGGTGCAGCGGGTGGCGCAGGGCCAGGCAACCGAGTACCCGCGGGCGATGATCGACCACCTGCTGGAGCTGGCCGGCGAAACCGTGCTGGCCGACGACGCGACCGCCGCGATGCCGGCGCCGGCGTCGGTTCCGACCGCATCGTCGCCGGCCGTTTCCGCGGCGGGCGAGCCAGGGCTGCCCGAGCTGATGCCGGAAGCAGAGGAGGAAGTGCGCTCCCCGCAGGAGCAGATCCGCGTTCGCGCCGACCTGCTCGACAACCTGGTCAACCATGCGGGCGAAGTGGCGATCTACCGCTCGCGGCTGGAGCAGCAGGTTGCCGGCTACCGTTTCAACCTGGTCGAGCTGGAACAGACCGTCGCGCGTCTGCGCAGCCAGTTGCGCATGCTGGAAATCGAGACCGAGGCGCAGATCATCGCGCGCTTCCAGCGCGAGCATCGCGAGGCGGGCATGGCGGCGTTCGACCCGCTCGAGCTCGACCGCTACTCGCAGCTGCAGCAGTACTCGCGTGCGCTGGCCGAGTCGGTATCCGATCTGGTGTCGATCCAGAGCATGCTGGACGAGCTGACCCGCCAGGCCGAGACGCTGCTGATCCAGCAGTCGCGGGTCAGCACCGAGCTGCAGGACGGCCTACTGCGCACGCGCATGCTGCCATTCGACACGATGGTGCCGAACCTGCGCCGCACGCTGCGCCAGGCCGCTCAGGAGCAGGACAAGCACGCCCAGCTGCACGTGGACGGTGCCCACGGCGAAATGGACCGCAACCTGCTCGACCGCATCAAGGCGCCGTTCGAGCACATGCTGCGCAACGCGATCGCGCACGGCATCGAGACTCCGGCCGAGCGTCGCAAGGCCGGCAAGCCGGTCGAGGGCGTGGTGAGCATCACGGTCGCGCGCGAGGCCACCGAAGTGGTGATCCGGGTCAGCGACGACGGTCGCGGCCTGAACCGCGAAGCGATCCGCAAGCGCGGCATCGAGCGCGGGCTGCTGCGCCCCGAGACCCGGCCGACCGACAACCAGCTGCTCTCGCTGATCACCCAGACTGGCTTCTCCACCGCCAGCCAGGTCACCCAGCTGGCCGGCCGTGGCGTCGGCATGGACGTGGTGGCGAACGAGATCAAGCAGCTCGGCGGCTCGTTGTCGATCGAGTCCGAGGAAGGCAAGGGCACCACCTTCATCCTGCGCCTGCCGTTCACCCTGGCGGTGACCCAGGCCATCCTGGTGCGCATCGGCGAGGCCACGTTCGCGATCCCGATGACCTCGGTGCAGGGCGTGGCGCGGGTCAACCCGGACGAGCTGACCGCGCTGATGGCCGAGGCCGAACCCTCGTTCCAGTATGGCCTCGAGGATTACGGCATCCACGACCTGGCCGAACTGCTGGGTCTGCCGCCGGGCCTGCCGACCGAGGACGAGCAGCAGCCGTTGCTGCTGACCCGCGCTGGCGACCTGCGTGCGGCGATCCGCATCGACGCGGTGCTCGGTTCGCGCGAGATCGTGGTCAAGTCGGTCGGTCCGCAGATCAGTTCGGTTCCCGGCCTGCTCGGCGCGACCATCATGGGCGATGGTTCGGTGCTGATCATTCTCGACCTGGCACCGCTGGTCCGCCACGGCATGATCCGGCGCGAACAGCGCCTGGCCGAGGGCCTCAGCGCGGTGCAGGCGCCGGTGGTCGAGGAAGTGCAGACCAAGCCGCTGGTGATGGTGGTGGACGACTCGATCACCATGCGCAAGGTCACCAGCCGCGTGCTGGAGCGCCACGAGTACGAGGTCAGCACCGCGAAGGATGGCGTGGACGCGCTGGAGAAGCTGCACGAGCGCGTGCCGGACCTGATGCTGCTGGACATCGAGATGCCGCGCATGGACGGCTACGAGCTGGCCACCCACATGAAGGCCGACCCGCGGCTGCGCGACGTGCCGATCATCATGATCACCTCGCGCAGCGGCGACAAACACCGCCAGCGCGCGCTCGACATCGGGGTGGACCGCTACCTCGGCAAGCCGTACCAGGAAGCCGAGTTGCTGGTGCAGATCGGCGAAGTGCTGGAGCAGCGTGCGGTGGAGCCGGTTCATGACTGATACGGCTCCCGCGGTCGCCTTGCTGTTCGACGACACCGAGCTGGGTAGCCAACTGCGTGAGGCGCTGCATGAGCGCGGCGCCCGGATCGTGCACGAAGGCGGCGTCGCCAGCTTCAGCCGCGAGTTGCTGCAGCAGGTCGGCGCCGACGTGCTGGTGGTCAACCTGGACGACAGCGCCGACGACGCACTCGACCGCCTCTACGAGGTGATCGACGACGACTGTCCGCGGGTGGTGTTCAACGACGCCCAGGCCAGTCGCGCGCTGGCCGGCTGGGACCGCGCCCGCTGGGCGCGCCATCTGGCGGTCAAGGTGCTGGCCGGGGGCGACATCGACCCGCCGCGACCGGGCGATGCGCCCGGCATCGAGGTGGCCGCGGCGGTGCCGCCGCCAGCGCCTGCGGCCGAGGCCGTCGCGATGGCCGCTCCGGAGATGGCCGCAGCAGCGGCGCAGCCGGTAGCCGAGCCCGTCGTGGCGGTCGACGCCGAACCGGTGGCCGGGGTCCCGGCGCACGATGGCGCCGACGGTCGGCATGGTCAGATCGCATCGGTGGAATCGGAAAGCCTGGCGGCGGAGCTCGAAGCTCTGCTGGCCTCCGGCGAACTGCCGGCGGATGACGACATGTCAGCCGGTCCGGGCTTGCGTTTCGTCGACGACGAAGAGCCGCCGGCGCTGCACGACGGGAACTTCGGTGCGCCGGCGGGGGGGGCGGCGGCGCTGCCGATGGCAGAGGCGCCGGTACTGTCCGATCTGACGCCCTCGGCGTTCCAACTGGATTCCTTGCCATCGTCGCCGCTGACCGACGTCGCGCTCACCACCGCGCCGGCATCGCCGGTGCGTGCCCCCGAGGGCTGGATGCTGGTCGACGACGAGGCGCCGCAGGCCGCGCCGGAAGCCCCCGAAAGCCCGGATGCCCAGGTGTTCGGGATCCAGAAGCTGAGCGCTGCCGACTTTCTCGCGCCTGATGTCGAAATGGTCGCCGCCGACATCGAGCCGCGCATGAGCCTCGAGCTAGTGTCGATGGAGGAAGCCATCGCGCCGCAGGCGTACGTGCATGAGCATGAGATGGTGCTCGACGATCTCGACGGTGCGCTGAGCCGACTGGTGCTGCTCGGTGCCGCCATCGACGGCATCGACGCGGTGTGCGCCTTCCTGGCCGCGTTGCCGGCGTCGACCGGGCAGACCTTCCTGCTCACCCAGCACCTGGGCCGGCAGTCGGATGCGTCGCTGGTGGCGGAGTTTTCCGCCAACTGCGCGTTGCCGGTGCGGCTGGCCAAGGGCGGACGCGCCAGGCCCGGCGAGGTATTGCTGGTGCCGGCCGGGCAGCAGGTGCGCCTGCGCCGCGACGGCAGCATCGAGCTGCAGGCGAACGGCGCCGATGCGCCGCCGGAGCCGTCGATCGACGCCAGCCTGAGCATGGCGGCGAATGCGTTCGGGCGCGATGCGCTGGCGATCGTGTTCGCCGGGCGCGGCAACGATGCCGTGGCCGGCGCGCAGGCCATCCACGATCGCGGTGGACAGGTCTGGGTGGAGTCGTCGTCCGGCGAGCATTTCGCCGACATGGTCAGCGGCATCCTTGCCGAACGACTGGTCAGTTTCTCCGGTACGCCGCCCGAACTGGCGGCGCACCTGATCGAGGTGTTTCCATGAGTGATCCGCTGCCGCGTGAAATCCGTTGCGTCCTGGTGCCGGTGGGCAACCTGCGCCTGCTGCTGCCGAACGCCACCATCGCCGAGGTGGTCACCCACAGCACGCCCGAGCCCCTGGCCGGTGCGCCCGCCTGGCTGCTCGGCCGGATCGCCTGGCGCGGCTGGCGGGTGCCGCTGGTGTCGTTCACCCAACTGGCCGGCACCGAGGAGGGCGACGCCGAACTGATCGTGCGCGTGGCCGTGCTGAAGGCACTCGGCGGCAACCCGAAACTGCCGTTCATCGCCGTGCTGACCCGGGGTTTCCCACGCCTGACCACGCTGAATGCGGAGCTGATCATTCCCACCCACGACGGCAAGCCGCTGCCGCCGGGCGTGCGCGCGCACGTGCTGGTGCGTGACGACGTGGCGATGATCCCCGACCTGGAATGGATCGAGGCGAGCTTGCTGGACCTGCTCGATGCCGCCGAGCCGGCGGAGTCGGTGGCGTCGTCGGTCCCGCACGACTGAACCGCTGCGGTGGGCGGCGGACTCAGCCGTCGCCGTGCAGCGCCTGCAGTGCCGCCAGCGCGGCCAGGCCGGCGGTTTCCGTGCGCAGGACGCGCGGCCCCAGCTGCAGGCCCTCGAAACCGGCGGCACCGAGTGCCCCCATATCGCGCTCGCCCAGACCGCCTTCCGGCCCCACCACCAGCAGGCCGCCAGCCGCGGTGAAGCGCAATTCGCGCGACGCCCGGCCCGCTTCCGGCAGCAGCGCCAGACGCAGCGCGCCGTCGTCGGCCAGGTCGTGCAGCCAGGCCGCCAGCGGCAGTGCCGGGGCGACCTCCGGCAGGCGCGCGCGGCCGCTCTGCTCGCAGGCACTGGCCACCACCGCGCGCCAGTGCGCCAGCCGCCTTTCCGCGCGGGCGGCGTCCAGCTTCACTTCCGAGCGCTCGGTCAGCAGCGGCACGATGCGCGCCACGCCCAGCTCGGTTGCCTTCTGCACGATCAGGTCCATCTTCTCGCCGCGCGCCACACCCTGGGCCAGGGTCAGCGGCAGTGGCGATTCGTTGCGTACGAGCTGCTTCGATTCGATCCGCACACTCAGCTCGCGCTTGCCCATGGCGAGGATGATCGCGGCGTAGTCGTGGCCGTCGCCGTTGAACACGGTGAGCGGGTCGCCGGGGTTCATGCGCAGCACGCGTGCGACGTGTTCGGCGGCCTGTGCCGGCAGGTTCAGTTCGGCGGCGACGGCGAGCGGCTGGTCGAGGTGGATACGGATCGTGCGCATCGGAACGGGTTGGGCGGGAAGGGCCGCCCAGCATAGCGCGGCGCACCACCGCCACGCCCGCGGATGAACGCACGCGAGACGGCCTGACGCCGCCGCTTGCCCCTGCTGTCGGGTCGTATCAGCATGGACTGCACTCCCCATGCGCGCTCGCCGCATCCTGTCCGCGAGCCGGAGGTGCCATGTCCAGGTTCGTTCTGATTTCCGCCATGTTGCTGGCCGGCTGCGGCACAAGCGCCGCATTGCTGGCACAGGATGCCGCCACTGCGACGCGGCCGGCCGGCTCGTCCAGTCAGCCGTCGGCGCCCTCCGCCGCCCGGCCCGACGAGTACAACTGCATCCGTGAAACCGGCAGCCATATCCCGGCCAGGCAAGGGCGCTGCCTGCCGGTGAACGGGCGCAGCTACACCCTGCAGGAGCTGCAGCGCACAGGCGAGCCCGAGCTGGGCCGGGCGCTGCAGAAACTCGACCCGCGCATCACCGTCCGCGGGCACTGAGCAAAACGGGTTCAGTCCGCCACGGCGTGTTCGATGCCGGCGATGGCGGTGTCGACCAGCAGGTCGATGTCGGTCGTACTGACCACGTAGGGCGGCATGAAGTACACCACGTTGCCCAGCGGGCGCAGCAGCGCACCGTGCCGCAGGCCATGCAGGTAGACGCGCAGGCCGCGCCGCTCCGCCGCGGGATATGGCCGCCGGTCGGCCTTGTCGGCGACCAGCTCGACGGCGGCGATCATGCCGGTCTGGCGCACGTCGGCCACATGAGGATGATCGCGCAGCGGTGCCAGCCGCCGCGCCAGGTGCGCGGCCAGTGCGCGGTTGCGCGCCAGCACCGGCTCGTCGCGGAAGATCGCCAGCGTCTCCAGCGCGACCCGGCAGGCCAGCGGGTTGCCGGTGTAGCTGTGCGAGTGCAGGAACGCCTTGCCGGCGTTGTACTCGGCGTAGAACGCCTGGTAGATCCGTTCGCTGGTCAGCACCGCCGACAGTGGCAGCGTACCGCCGGTGAGTCCCTTCGACAGGCACATGAAGTCGGGTGACACCGACGCCTGCTCGCAGGCGAACAGCGTGCCGGTGCGGCCGAAGCCCACTGCAATCTCGTCGGCGATGAAGTGCACCGCGAACTCGTCGCACAGCGCGCGCAGGCCGGCGAGGTAGGTCGGGTGGTACATGCGCATGCCGCCGGCGCATTGCACCAGCGGCTCGACGATCACCGCGCAGGTCTCGTGGGCGTGGCGTTCCAGCAGCGCACGCAACTCGTTGAGGCGGCGTTTGGCCGTCTGTTCGGCGGACTCGCCGGGTTCGCCTTCGTACGCATCCGGCGATGGCGCCAGGAACGGCGTCAGCAGCAGCGGCGCATAGGTCTTGCGGTACAACGCCACGTCGCTCACCGACAGCGCACCCAGCGTCTCGCCGTGGTAGCTGCCGGTCAACGCGATGAAGCGGGTCTTCTCGCCATGGCCCTGGTTGAGCCAGTAGTGGAAGCTCATCTTCAGCGCCACCTCGATCGCCGCTGAACCGTTGTCGGCGTAGAACACCTTGTCCAGTCCCGCTGGGGTGATCCGCACCAGCTCCTCGGCCAGTTCGATCGCCGGCGTGTGGGTGAAGCCGGCGAAGATCACGTGCTCCAGCCGCTGTGCCTGGTCGGCAAGGGCGGCGGCGAGGCGCGGGTTGGCGTGGCCGAACAGGTTGGTCCACCACGAACTGATGCCGTCCAGGTAGCGCCGGCCGTCGGCATCGACCAGCCACGCGCCTTCGCCGCGCACGATCGGCAGCATCGGTATCGTCTCGTGGTCGTGCATCTGCGTGCAGGGATGCCAGACGTGTCGCAGGTCGCGTGCGGCGAGCGCGGCGTTGCCGCTTGCGGGGTTGTTCATCCGGCTATGATCGGCGCTGGGCGGCGGACACTCAAGTCCGCGCGGCGTCACTGCGGAAACCACGCTTGAAGTCACTGCGGACATACCTGATCGGCCTCGGCGTAGTGCTGGCCGCGGCCACGCTGCTGTGGTTCCTGCCGGCGCGCTGGGCGCTGCCGTGGCTGGCGCCGCGGCTGCACGGACTGCAGCTGCAGCAGGTGCAGGGCAGCGTGTGGGATGGCCGGGCTGGCGCGGTGACGACCGCCGACGGAAAGGCCTTGGGACGACTGCGGTGGCAGCTGTCTCGGCGCGCGCTGCTCGGGCAGCGGCGGCTGCAGCTGCAATTCGAGGGGCCGCAACTGGTGTTTTCAGGCAGTGTCCGGCGCTTGGCTGATGGCCGGGTCGAAGCACGCCAGGCGAACGTGCGCGTGCAGCTGGCCGCACTGGATCGTTACGCGGCGTCGCCACTGGGACAGCCGCGCGGCGAACTGCAACTGGACATCGACCATGCCCTGCTGCAAGGCGGCTGGCCGCTGCAGCTGGTGGCGCAGGCACGATGGCCGCAGGCGGTCATGCGCACGCGCGACGGCGACGTGGCGCTGGGCACGCTGCTGGCGCAGGCGAGCGCGCAGGGCGGAGTGATCCAGGCCCAACTGCACGACGATGGGCACGGCCCGCTGCACGCCGATGGCAAGCTCCAGCTGAGCCCGCTGGGCTGGCGACTGGACGCGACGCTGCGCGCCCGACAGACTGACCCGGCCCTGCGCCGCTGGCTGGCCACGCTGGGTCCACCGGCGGCCGACGGCAGCGTGCGCATCGAGCGGCGCGGCGGCCTGGCCGGCAGTGGCAGTGCGCCGGCCCAACCCACGAACTGAAGGACGCGAGACAGCATGAACCCGGATATCGCCGCAACCGCCCTGGCGGCCGCACGCGAGGCCGCCGCGGCCGCGGCCGAGGTGATCAGGTATTACTGGCGGCGTGGCGTCGAGGTGGAGCTGAAGCCCGATGCTACGCCGGTGACGATCGCCGACCGCGAGGCCGAGCAGGCGATCCGGAAGGTGCTGCAGGCGGCGCTGCCGCAGGCGTCGATCTATGGTGAGGAGTTCGGCCTGGACGGCGAACGCGGTGGCCTGCTGTGGCTGGTCGACCCGCTCGACGGCACCAAGAGTTTCGTGCGCCGCACGCCGTTCTTCTCCACCCAGATCGCGCTGATGGACGGCGATGAACTGGTGCTCGGCGTATCCAGCGCGCCGGTCTACGGCGAGACGATGTGGGCCAGCGCCGGCAACGGCGCGTGGCTCGACGGCGAGCGCGTGCGGGTGGCGGATACGGCGCAGATGGCGCAGGCCTCGATCTCCATCGGCAACGTGAAAACGCTCACCGCCGACGTGCGCTGGCAAGCGCTGGGCGCGCTGATCCGCGACAGCAACCGGATTCGCGGCTACGGCGATTTCTGCCACTACCACCTGCTCTCGCGCGGCAGCCTGGACCTGGTGATCGAGTCGGACGTGAACATCCTCGACGTCGCCGCGCTGGCGGTGATCGTGCGCGAGGCCGGCGGCGCATTCACCGACCTCGACGGCGCGCCGCTCGCGCTGGGCACGACCAGCGTGCTGGCCGGCGCGCCGGCCATCCACGCGCAGGCCCTGCAACGGCTGCGGCGCCGCGCGGCAGGTTAGAATCGGCGGATGCGCAAACTACCGACCATCCACGCCACGCGCGACGTCACCGACAGCCACTTCCTGCACGTCGAGCAGCTCGACCTGGAGTTCTCCAACGGCGTGCGCCGCACCTACGAACGATTGAAAGGCAGCGGCCTGGGCGCGGTGATCATCGTGCCGATGCTGGACGACGACACCGTGTTGCTGGTGCGCGAATACGCCGGTGGGCTCGGTCGCTACGAGCTGGGCCTGCCGAAGGGTCGGCTGGATCAGGACGAAACCGCCGAGCAGGGCGCCGAGCGCGAGCTGAAGGAGGAGGTCGGCTACGGCGCACACAAGCTGAAGATCCTGCACAACCTGTCGTTGTCGCCGTCGTACATGACGCACATGGCGCATGTGGTGCTGGCGCAGGACCTCTACCCCGAGAAGCTGGTTGGCGACGAACCGGAGGAACTCGAGGTGGTGCCGTGGAAGATGGCCGAGCTGCCTGCCTTGCTGGGCCGCGACGACGTCACCGAGGGGCGCTCGATCGCCGCGCTGTTCATGGCCCGCGAGTATCTCGCCGGGCGCTTCCAGCGCACATGAGCACGCCGTCAGGAAATATTCCGCCCGGGCTGGCCCGACAGGTTGGCGCGATCGCCCGCGCCGCCGGCGCGGCCATCCTCGACGTCTACCACGGCGATTTCGCGGTGCAGACCAAGGCCGATGCCTCGCCCTTGACCGCCGCCGACCTGGCCGCCCAGCAGGTCATCATGGCCGGGCTGACGGCGCTCGAGCCGCCGCTGCCGGTGCTGTCGGAAGAGGCCAAGGCGCTGCCGTGGTCCGAGCGCCGGCACTGGTCGCGTTACTGGCTGGTCGACCCGCTCGACGGTACTCGCGAGTTCATCAAGCGCAACGGCGAGTTCACCGTCAACATCGCGCTGATCGACGACCACCGCAGCGTGCTCGGCGTGGTGCTGGCGCCAGTCAGCGGCGAGCTGTACGTGGCCGCCCGCGACCACGGCGCCTGGCTGCAGGCGCAGGCCGACGGCCCCTGGCAACGCATCCGTACGCGCCCGCTGGGGCAGCCGCCGCTGGTGGCCGGCAGCCGGTCGCATGGCGGCGTGCAGGGCGGCATGCTGCAGCAGCTGATCGGCAGCGACTATGAGCTGGTACCACTGGGCTCGTCGCTGAAGTTCTGTCTGATCGCACGCGGCGCGGCGGACCTCTACCTGCGCCTGGGCCTCACCAGTGAGTGGGACACCGCCGCGGCGCAATGCGTCCTGGAGGAGGCCGGCGGGGCGGTGCTCGACCTGGCCGGCCGGCCGTTCCGCTACAACCGCGGCGAGTCGCTGCTGAACCCCGAGTTCATCGCCGTCGGCGACCTCACGATCGACTGGGCCACCCGCTTGCAGACGCCATGAGCGACTCGCCCCGCCACAGCCTCGACGACCTGCTCGCCATCATGGCGCGCCTGCGCGATCCCGAGCGCGGCTGCCCATGGGACGTGAAGCAGGATTTCGCCTCGATCGCGGCGTACACCATCGAGGAAGCCTACGAGGTCGCCGACGCGATCGACCGTCGCGACTGGCACGACCTGCGCGACGAGCTGGGCGACCTGCTGCTGCAGGTGGCGTTCCATGCGCAGATGGCGGCGGAGCAGGGCCTGTTCGATTTCGCCGACGTCGCCCACGCGATCAGCGCCAAGATGCTGCGGCGCCACCCGCACGTGTTCGGCGACACGCGCTACGCCGACCTCGACGAGCAGATGCAGGCGTGGGAAGCGATCAAGGCCGCCGAGCGCGCGAATAAGGGCGCGCCGGTCGATGCCAGCGCGCTGGCCGGCATCTCCAGCGGCCTGCCGGAGTGGAAGCGCGCGCAGAAACTGCAGCAGCGTGCGGCCGCCGTGGGTTTCGCCTGGCCCGGCCCCGCGCCGGTGCTGGCCAAGCTGGCCGAGGAGGTGGACGAGGTGCGCGCCGAGTTCGCCAACGGCGCCGACCCGGCCCGCCTGCAGGACGAGATCGGCGACGTGCTGTTCGTGCTGGTGAACCTGGCGCGCCACGCCGGCGTGGATTTTTCGCAGGCGTTGCGCCACGCCAATGCCAAGTTCGAACGGCGCTTCCGGCAGATGGAACAACTGGCCGCGGCCGACGGCACGGCGTTCGCCGAGCGCACGCTGGACGAGCAGGAGCAGCTGTGGCGACGCGCCAAGCAGCAGGAGCGCCAGCCCTAGCACCGACGCGACGGCAGCGGGCCGTCGCGCCGGTCGTTTGCGGAAGTTACTTTGCCGCCGGTGCCGCCTTGTCGGCATGCCGCATCCAGGCGGCGTGCATCTTCTCGTGCTCGGCGCGTATCTTCGCCTCGTTGGCCAGGTTCTCGTCCAGCCCCTTGCGCAGCGTGGCGATGGCCTGGTCGATGTTGGCCGGCTGCGCCTGCAGGTGGGCTAGCTGCTGGTAGGCATAGTCGCGCACGTGTGGGTCCTGCGACTTGGCCAGCACGTCGTTGTAGACCGCCGCCATCTCCTTGCCGCGGCCGGCATGCATATACAAACGCCCCAGCTCCTGCAGGTCGCCGATCACGCCGCTGCGCTGGTGGTCGAAGCCGTGCATGCGCATGCCGTGGTCACGGTCGCCGTGATGCGCGCGCATGTCCTTGCCGGCCATCGCGGACGGAGTCACCGACGGCGGAGGCGGCGCATTCTGGGCCATCACGAATGAAGCCGATCCGGCGATCAGCGCGGCCAGCGCGGAAGCAAGCAGGGTTTTGTGGTGCATGGTGTGTCTCCTCGGTAGGTAGATCAGGAAACGCGGCCGGCCCGGGCACGTTGACCGGGGCGGCCAGGCTTGCAACCTTTCTGCCGCCGGCTGCATCCCAGTCGGGTCGTCCATCCAAGGAGAAACCCATGCGCCGTCTTCTCACCGCCGCCCTGCTGCTGTCCCCGCTGGCCGCTTTCGCCGCCACCCCGTGCAAGTACGAGGCGGCGCGAAACCTGCAGCTCGACCTGGCCGGCGTGCGCAGCGTGCAGGTCGACGTGCACAGCCACGACCTGCACCTGACCGGCAGCGCCGACGCCAAGGGTCTGAGCGTTCGCGGCCGCGCCTGCGCCTCCGAACAGACGGCGCTGGACAAGCTGCAGATCACCCAGCACCGCGAGGGCGACCAGCTGCTGATCGACATCGGCAACAGCGGCGGCTTCAACTTCAGCCTGTTCGGCGGCAGCTCCTACGCGAGTCTGGAAGCCACCGTGCAGATGCCGGCGAACCTGCCGGTCACCGTGCGGGTGGGTTCCGGCGATGCCGACGTCAGCGGCGTGCAGCAGTTGCAGGCGAGCGTGGGGTCGGGCGACCTGCACGTAGCCCAGGTGGCTGGCAAGTTCGCCAGCAGCGTCGGCTCGGGCGACGTCGACGCCAGCGACGTCGGCAGCCTGGAGCTGGGTTCGGTGGGCTCGGGCGACTTCAAGGCCGACGGCATCAAGGGCGACGCCCGCATCGGCAGCATCGGCTCGGGCGATGTCACGCTGCGCAACGTCCGCGGCAGCGTGCATGCCGACACGCTGGGCTCCGGCGACCTGAGCGTGAACGGCGTCGGCGGCGACCTCAGCCTCGGCGCCAAGGGCAGTGGCGACATCAACCACTCGGGCGTGAAGGGCAAGGTCAGCGTGCCGCATGACGGCGGTTGAGGGCCGGGAATAGGGAAGAGGGAATCGGGAATCGGTAGGAGCCCGCTCGCGGGCGATGCTCCTGCTTTTGCGTGTCCCGAATCCCCGCTACCCGCACCAGCGCCAAGCCAGGTACACCAGCGGCGCGCACACCAGCAGGAATGGGACCGACACCAGGTGCAGCCGCCGCAGGCTGTGCGGCTGCTTCGCCAGGCGCAGCGCGATCAGGTTCGCCAGCGAGCCGATCGCCACGCCGAAGCCGCCCACGTTCACCGCCACCGCCAGCGCGGTCGCGTCGGGCGTGCGTTCCAGCAGCAGCACCGTCGCCGGCACGTTGCTGATCAGCTGCGAGGCGACGATGCCGCCGGCGTACAGGGTCAGCGGCTGGCTGAAATCGAGCCGGCCCAGCATCCGCTGCACTAGCGGTAGCTCGGCAAAGTGGCCGAGGCCCAGGAAGATTGCGGCGAAGGTGAGCAACAGCAGCCAGTCGATGCGTGCCAGGCTTGGTCGCGCCAACAGGGCGAACAATGCCAGCAGCAGCGTGGCGCCCAGCGGTGCATGACCGTATTCCATCAGCAGTACCATGCCCACCAGCGCCGCCATCGACCACGCGCCGAGCCGTGCGGACACTATCCGGCCGTCGATCCGCTCCGGCGCCAGGGCCACCCGCTCGCGCGGCAGCCACAGCAGCGTGAACGCCGCTACCAGCACCAGCATGACTGTGGCCGCCGGCAGCATCGCCGCGGCGAAATGCAGGAAAGGCAAGCGCGAGTGCTGCCACAGCAGCAGGTTCTGCGGGTTGCCGACCGGGCTCAGGGTGGAGCCCGCGTTCACCGCCAGCGCTTCCAGCACCACCATGCGCAACACTGGCAGGTTCGAGATGGCGCCGATCGCCAGGGTCAGCGGTACGATCAGGAACAGGCTCACGTCGTTGGTCAGCACCATCGACAGCAGCGCCGTGGCGGCCACCAGCGCCAAGCCCAGGCTGCGCAGCGAATGTGCGCGCGCCGCCACGGCCGCCGCCGCATGCTGCACCAGCCCGCTGTCGCGGATGCCCTGGATCGTGATCAGCAGGCCCGCCAGGCCGGCCAGCGTCGGCAACTGCAGCCAGCGCCGGTAGTTCGCCAGCGGCTGCGGATCGAGCAGGGCCAGCGCGAGCGCCAACGCCGCGAACAGCCACAGCAGCCATTCCTCCCTGAGGCGCTGTCGCAGGCGGTTCGCTGTCATCGGGACGTCCGGAGGAGGGTGTCGCGCACTTTATCAGCCGGATCTCCGGCAACAGCTCAGCCTTCGCGCAACAGCCGCATCGGCGGCGTGCGGCTGACCTTGCGGGTACCGGCCAGGCCCAGCAGCATCACCACCAGTGCGGCGCCGACGGCGCCACCGAGCAGCGACCACAGCGGCGGCACGAAGTGCTCGATGTGGAATACCGCCCGGCCCAGCCACAGCCCGGCGCCGGCGGCGCCAAGTGCGGCGGTGAGACCGGCGACCAGGCCCAGCAGGGCGAACTCGCAGGCGGCGGCCACGCGCAGTTGCGCGCGCCGTGCGCCCAGCGTGCGCAGCAGCGCGGCTTCGTGGCGGCGCTCGGCCGCGCTGGCGGCGAGTGCGGCGGCCAGCACCAGTGCGCCGGCGAGCAGGCTGAAGCCGAGGATCCAGCGCACCGCATTGCCCACGCGGTCGACGATTTCGCGCACGCGGCCGAGCAGCGAATCGACGTCGACCAGGCTGAGGTTGGCGTAGTCGCGCGACAGCTGCGCCAGCTCCGCGGTGTGACCGCGCGGCAGGTGGAAACTGGCCAGCCAGGTGTGCGGCAGGCCGCCGGCGTGGGCCGGGTCGAGCAGCAGGAAGAAGTTGACCCGGAACGAGCTCCAGTCGACCTTGCGGATGCTGCCGACTTTTGCCTCGATGCTGCCTTCGCCGACATCGAAGCGCATGGTGTCGCCGACCTTCAGCGCGAACGTGTCGCGCCACATGGTGTCGATCGACACCTCGGCGGCGGCCGGCCGCGCGCCGGGCCAGCGGCCGGCAACCACCTCGTTCGCCTGCGGCAGCGCGTCCGACCAGGACAGCCGCAGCTGGCGGTCGGCCCAGTCCTTCGCGCGTTCGTCGTCGAAGTGCAGCCGGTCGATCGGCTGGCCGTTGATCGCGGTGAGCTTGCCCACTGCCAGCGGCAGCATGTTCAGTTGGTTGCCGCCGACAGCCGCCAGCGCCTGCGTGAAGCCGTCACGCTGGTCGTCCTGCAGGTTCAGCGCGAACCAGTTCGGCGTGTCCGCCGGCAGTTCCTGGCGCCAGTCATGCAGCAATGCCGGCGCCACCGCCGCCAGCAACATCAGCGCGCACAGGCCCAGGCTGAGCGCGGTGGCCTGGATCACGCTCAGCGCTGGCCGCCGCGCCAGCGCGGCGAGGCCCAGCCGTAGCGCGGGGTGGGCGCCCGGCGCGATGCGCCTGGCCAGCCACAGCAGCGCGCCGGCCAGCAGCGCCGCAATCAGCGCCACGCCGAGCAGGCTGGCGGCGAGGATGCCGGCCAGGGTGAGTGAACTGCTCTGGCTCCAGATCAGGCCCAGCGCCACCAGCGCCGGGACCAGGTACAGCGCATCGAAGCGACGGACCCGTCGTTGCATACTCTGGCGGAACACCGACACCGGTGGCACTTCGGCCAGCCGCGCCAGCGGCGGCAGCGCAAAGCCGACCAGCACCGCCATGCCCATCGCGGCAGCGGCGAACGACGGCGCCAGCGGCAACACCGTCGGCACGTTGCCGAACAGCTGGCTGGCCAGCAGCCAGGCCAGCTGCGACAGGCCCAGCGCGAGCAGTACGCCGAGTGCTGTCGCCGGCACGGCGAGCGCGCCCAGCGTGCCCAGCAACAGGCCGAGCACGCGCCGGCGCGGCGTGCCCAGCGCACGCAGCAGCGCCACTTCGGTGGTCTTGCGTCGCGCGTAGCGCTGTGCGGACAGCGCGATCGCGATGCCGGCCAGCAGGGCCGACAGCAGGGCGGTGAGGCGCAGGAACGCACCGGCGCGGTCGAACGAGCTGCGCATGCGTTCCTGGGTCTGTTCCGGGGTGATCAGCTCGGCGCCTTGCGGCAGCGCGGTCGCCTGCGCCCAGTCGTGCCAGGCCTGCACCGCGGCCGGCGCACCGGCCAGCAGCAGGCGGTGGCGGGCGCGGCTGCCGGTGCCGAGCAGGCCGGCCTGTTCGGCATCGGCCAGGCTCATCAGCGCACGCGGCGCCAGCGCCAGCAGCTCGCCGCCGTCGGGCTGGCGCAGCAGCTCGGCGGCGATGGTCAGCTCGCGGCCGCCGAGTTGCAGCGGCTGGCCGACCTTCAGGTCCAGCGCCACCAGCGCACGATGGTCGAGGTAGACCTCGCCCGCGGCCGGGGGGCGGCCGTTGCGCGGGCCGCCGGTGGCATCGCGCAGTTCCAGCTTGCCGCGCAGCGGATAGTGCGCATCGACGGCCTGCACGTCGAGCAGCTGGGTCTGCTCATGGGCGAACGCCACGCTGGGAAAGCTGGCGGCGCGGGCGAGTTGCAGGCCGTCGCGTCGGGCGCGGTCGGCGAACGTGTCAGGCAGGAGCTGCGGCGAGGACACGCCGACGTCGCCGCCGATCAGCTCGGCGGCGCTGGCCAGCATGCCGCGCTCGATCCGCGCCGCCAGCGTGGCGACCACGCCCAACGCCAGCACCGCCAGCACCAGCGAGGCGGCCAGCGTGCGCAGTTCCGGCAGGTGCCACTCGCGGCGCAGGCTGCGCAGGGACAGGCGAACCAGGTTCATCGCTTTGCTCCTCCCCCTGCGCAGCAGGGGGAGGCTGGGAGGGGGTAGCTCGGGCTGGCCGGTAGATCAAGAGCACCCCACCCCAGCCCTCCCCTGCGACCGAAGGAAGTCCCTTTGGGGCAAGCAGGGGAGGGAGCAAGGCAGGCAGGGGAAGGAGCAGGGGCGGTGCGTGGAGCGGGGGTGTTCATGCGGGATCCCCGGACGCGGCCAGCACGCGGCCCTCTTCCAGTTCGATCCGGCGGTCGCAGCGCGCGGCCAGGGTCGCGTCGTGGGTGACCAGCACCAGGGTGGTGCGGTGGTCGTGGTTCAGCGCGAACAGCAGGTCGCTGACGTGGTGACCAGTGCGCTGGTCGAGGTTGCCGGTGGGCTCGTCGGCGAACAGCACGCGCGGGCCGTGCACGAACGCGCGGGCGATCGCCACGCGCTGCTGTTCGCCGCCGGACAGCTGGGCCGGGTAATGCCGCCGCCGCGCGCCCAGCCCCACCGCGTCGAGCGCGTCGCGCGCTCGCGATCGCGCCGCGCTGCTGCCTTCCAGCTCCAGCGGCAGCATCACGTTCTCCTCGGCGGTGAGCGCGGGCAGCAGGTGGAACGACTGGAACACGAAGCCGACCAGCCGCCGGCGCAGGTCGGCGCGGGCCTCCTCGTCCAGCTGCTGCAGCGCATGGCCGTCCAGCGCGATGTGGCCGCTGTCGGGCGTGTCCAGCCCGGCCAGCAAGCCGAGCAGGGTGGTCTTGCCGGAACCGGAGGCGCCGACGATGGCGAAGCTCTCGCCCGGCTGCACCTGCAGGCTGACCTGGCTGAGGATCTCCAGTCTCCCCTCGGGGCCGTTGACCGACTTGCTAACATCGCAAGCTTCAAGAAGAGGCCGGGAAGAATCGCTCATGCGCCGATGCCTGTGGTGGCTGGTTTTTCTGTGCGGCATCGGCAGCGCCCAGGCGGCGGCGCCGAAAACCGTGCTGGTGCTGGGTGATTCGTTGTCCGCCGCGCACAACATTCCGGTCGAGTCCGGCTGGGTGCAACTGCTGGATACGCGTCTGGGCCAGATGGTGCCGAAGTGGCGCGCGATCAATGCCAGCATCAGCGGCGAGACCTCGCTGAGTGGGCGCAACCGCCTGCCCGCACTGCTGGCGAAGTATCGGCCGACCGTGCTGGTGCTGGAACTGGGCGCCAACGACGGCCTGCGCGGCCTGCCGCTGCCGGCGCTGCGCGACAACCTCGACGCGATGATCCGTACCGCGCAGCAGGCGAAGGTGCGCGTGCTGCTGGTCGGCATCGAGCTGCCGGTGAACTACGGCCCGCGCTACCGCGACGGGTTGCGCGCGGTCTATGCGGAACTGGCGCGCAGCCGGCAGGTGGCGCTGGTGCCGTTCCTGCTCGAAGGCGTCGCGCTCGACCTCGCGTTGATGCAGGCCGATGGCCTGCATCCGGTGGCTGCCGCCGAGCCGCGGGTGCTGCAGACGGTATGGACGGCGCTGCAGCCGCTGCTGCACTGAAACCGAACCGGGTCTGAACCACCGTGCCACGCTTTCACGCAGCCGTCACTTGCGCGCCGGTTATCTCTTCACATATGTGAAGCCATGGAGGTATGGACGATGACCGTACATGACGAACAGGCGGGCTTGATCCTGCTGGTCGAGGACAACCGCCAGATTGCCGAGATGGTCGGCGAATTCCTGGAGCGGCGTGGCTATTCGGTGGACTACGCCGCTGACGGCGTGAGCGGGTTGCACCTGGCAGTGTCCAACAGCTATGACGTGCTGGTGCTGGACCTGATGCTGCCGGGCCTGGATGGATTGGAGGTCTGCCGCAAGCTGCGCCGGGAAGCCAAGAAGGCCACCCCGGTGCTGATGCTGACCGCCCGCGACACGCTGGAGGACAAGCTGGCCGGGCTCGAGGCTGGCGCCGACGATTACCTGGTGAAGCCGTTCGAGGTGCGCGAGCTGGAGGCGCGGCTGCGCGCGCTGATTCGCCGCGACCGCCGCCAGGTGTCCACCGAGGTGCTCAGCGTCGGCGACATGACCCTGGACACCGCCACGCTGCGGCTGACCCGCGACGGCCAGGAACTGACCGTATCGCCGATCGGCCTGAAGCTGCTGGCGATCCTCATGCGCGAGTCGCCGCGGGTGGTCAGCCGGCGCGACATCGAACGCGAGATCTGGGGTGATACGCTGCCCGATTCCGATACCCTGCGCTCGCACCTTTACAACCTGCGCCGGGTCATCGACAAACCTTTCGCGCGACCGCTGCTACACACCATCCACTCCGCGGGCTACCGCCTGGCGGATCTCGAATCGGAAGTGGCTTCTTCGCCCCAGACGGCCTGACATCAATCACCGTGCATCAGAGGTAGGCGCACGCAGGTAATGGACAGCAGGGTCAACGCAGTCACGTCCCGTGTGGGCGCCTTCCGTCGGCACGTCGCGTGGGTGTTCACCCTGCAGTTCGTGATCGTGGTGGCGGTCTGCATGCTGGGCATCTACAACGTCGCGCACACCGCGGTGGTGATCACGGTGATCGTGCTCACCACCGCGCTCGCCTGGCTCGCCTTGCGGCACGAGTGGCGGCCGGTGCGCGTGCTGGCGCGGCTGGTGAATCGCTGGGACGGCGAGCTGCTGGATCCGGCATCGCTGCGCCTGGAGCAGTTGTCCACCCATGCCGACGCCGACGTGGCCTCGCTGGCGCGGGGCCTGCACGGCTTCGCCACGCGTCTGGCCAGCTACAACCAGCGCGAGCGCAACTTCACCCGCGATGCCAGCCACGAGCTGCGCAGCCCGCTCACCGTGATCAAGATGTCGGCTGACATGCTGGCCGAGGAGGACAGCCTCAGCGACTTCGGCGTGCGCTCGGTGCTCCGGATCAAGCGCGCCACCCGCGAGATGGAAGTGCTGGTGGATGCGCTGCTGATCCTGGCGCGCGAGACGGACAGCGCGGCCGACGACCAGTATTTCGTCGTCAACGATGCGCTGCGCAAGGAACTGGACTTCGCCCGCGAGCTGTTGGCCGGCCGGCCGATCGAGCTGCTGCTGGAGGAGCCCGCCCGCTTCGCGTTGCAGGGCTCGCCGCAGGCGCTCTCGGTGCTGTGCTGGCAGTTGATCCGCAATGCCTGCCAGCAGACCGAGCAGGGCAGCGTGGTGGTCAGCGTACTGCCCGGTGCAATCAGCGTGCGCAACCGGATCACCTCGCAGCTGCCCGGCAAGGGCTCCCCGGTACGCGCCCGCGGTGCCGACCGGCACGGTTTCGAGCTGGCCATTGCCCAGCGGATCAGCGACCGCTTTGCGTGGCCGCTGGAACTGCAGACGGGTCAGGGCCAGGAAAACATCGCGCGCATCCGTTTCCCGCACCCGCTGCCGGCGCATGCGCCGGAGCAGAGTTTCATGGAGTCGTAGGCCTCAGAGCTTGCGAAGAAAACCACTTCCTGTGGTTTTCTTCAGTCGCGAGTCCGGTACACGCCCGGACTCGCTTACATGAAACAGTCACTTGCGTGACTGTTTCATGCCCGGCCCTCGGGCAGCCGCTCCTGCGCTGCCTCAACTCGGGCATCGGGCAACTGCTCCTGCGTTGCCTCAACTCGGGCATCCATGCCCTCGCCATGCCCTCGCCGTGGCCGGCCTGAGAGGTTGAAAAAATCACGACCTCTCAGCTGGCCGGCAGCGCCACCGCGAAGGCGCAGCCGGTCTTCGCCTTGACGTCGTCCAGGCTGACGCCCTCGTTGAGTTCGATCAGGGTCAGGCCCTTGCCCTTGGCCACCTCGAACACGCACAGGTCGGTGATGATCAGGTCCACCACCTGCTTGCCGGTGAGCGGCAGATCGCACTGGTTCTTGATCTTCGGCGAACCGTCCTTCGCGGTGTGCTCCATCAGCACCACTACGCGCTTGACGCCGCTGACCAGGTCCATCGCACCGCCCGGGCCCTTGACCATCTTGCCCGGCACCATCCAGTTGGCCAGATCGCCGCTGGCCGACACTTCCAGGCCGCCGAGGATCGACAGGTCGATGTGGCCGCCGCGGATCATCGCGAACGAATCGGCGCTGGAGAAGAAGCTGGAGCCGGGCAGGGTGGTGATGGTCTGCTTGCCGGCGTTGATCAGGTCGGGATCGAGCTGGTCCTCGGTGGGGAACGGGCCGATGCCGAGCAGGCCGTTTTCCGACTGCAGGGTGACGCTGACCCCGTCGGGGATGTAGTTCGCCACCATGGTCGGGATGCCGATGCCGAGGTTCACGTAGAAGCCGTCGCGCAGCTCCTTGGCGGCGCGCTTGGCCATCGCCACGCGGACCGGGCTTTCCTTGCCCGCGGCGACGCCGGCAATGGTGCGGAACTCAATGCGCTTCTCGTACTTCGCGCCCTGTACGATGCGGTCGACGTAGATGCCCGGCACGTGGACGTTGTTCGGGTCCAGCTCGCCGACCGGCACCAGCTGTTCCACCTCGGCCACGCAGATCTTGCCGCAGGTGGCGATCATCGGGTTGAAGTTGCGCGCGGTTTCGCGGAACACCAGGTTGCCGTGGGCGTCGCCCTTCCACGCCTTCACGATCGACAGGTCGGCGGTGATGGATTCCTCCAGCACGTATTCCTTGCCGTTGAAGACCTTGGTTTCCTTGCCCTCGGCCAGCTTGGTGCCGAACGCGGTGCGCGTGTAGAAACCGGGGATGCCGGCGCCGCCGGCGCGCAGCTTCTCGGCCAGCGTGCCCTGCGGAGTCAGGTGCAGCTCCAGCTCGCCGGCCAGGGTCTGCCGCTCGAACTCCTTGTTCTCGCCCACGTAGGAAGCGTACACGCGCTTGACCTGGTGGGTCTTCAAGAGCGGGCCCATGCCGAAATCGTCCACGCCGGCGTTGTTGCCCACGATGGTCAGGTCCCGGGTGCCGGCCTGCAGCAGCGCGCCGATCAGGTTCTCGGGGATGCCGCACAGGCCGAAGCCGCCGGCGGCGATCGTCATGCCATCGGCCAGCAGGCCGTCAAGGGCTTGTGCCGCGCTCGGATAAACCTTGTCCATCGCTGTGCCTTCCTCAGGGGAGAGTCAGCTGCCAAGGATACGACGGATTGGCCGGGTCCGGCCTTGTACCAAGGTCGCAGACCCGACGGTGCGTCCGTCGGAGCGGGCTTGACGGGGTCATTTACGCCGCGGGCCCGAATGCGACCGGCTGGCCTGTGTGGATCATGCTGCGGTGGCTGTTGGGCAGCATGGCCAGCTTGTTGCAGGCCGTTCTCGCGCAGGCGCGTTACCGCCTGCGGCTGCGTGGCGCCACGAGCGTTGTCGTTCAACGAAATGCCAGCGGGCGCGGCGATGCAGCGGGTGGCCGACCTTGCCGGCGTGAAGCTGGTGCTGGACGACCAGCGGGCGCGCTTCGCGGCCAAGTGACCTACCGGGCCCCGGTATACTCACCCCGTTGTCCGGGAGAGCGCCCACGTGAGACCGCACCATCTGTTCCTCGCCCTCGCCGCCTTTGGGGTTGCTGCCGTGAGCCATGCCGCCGTTTCGCCCGTACTGGTGATCCATGGCGGCGCCGGGGTGGTCAAGCGCGACATGACGCCGGCAAAGGAGCAGGCGGTGCGCGCGGCGATGACCCGGGCGCTGCTGGACGGCTACGCCAAGCTCAAGGCCGGCGGCAGCGCGCTGGACGCGGTGGCCGCGGCGATCACCGTGCTGGAGGACGATCCGAACTTCAACGCCGGCAAGGGCGCGGTGTTCACCCATGAGGGCATCAACGAGCTGGACGCGGCGATCATGGACGGCGACACCCACCGTGCCGGCGCGGTGGCGGGCGTCACGCGGATCAAGAACCCGATCCTGCTGGCGCGCGCGGTGATGGAGAAGACGCCCTACGTGATGCTCTCGGGCCAGGGCGCCGAAGCATTCGCGAAGAGCATCGGCATGCCGCTGGTCGACCCCTCGTACTTCCGCACCGAGCAGCGTTGGCAGCAGCTGCAGCAGGCGCTGAAGGAGGATGCCGCGAAGCAGCCGCATGCGGACGTCGAGACGGCCAAACACTTCGGCACGGTCGGTGCGGTGGCGCTGGATGCGCAAGGCCGCCTGGCCGCCGGTACCTCCACCGGCGGCATGACCGACAAGCGCTGGGGCCGCGTCGGCGATTCGCCGATCATCGGCGCCGGCACCTACGCCAATTCCGGCTGCGCGGTGTCGGGTACCGGCTGGGGTGAGTTCTACATCCGCAGCGTGGTCGCGCACCAGATCTGCATGAAGGTGACCCAGATGCGCGTGCCGCTGAAGCGCGCTGCCGCCGAGGTGGTCAACCAGGAGATCCCGTCGATGGGCGGCAACGGCGGCGCGATCGCGCTGGATGCGGAAGGGCACATCTCAATCCCGTTCAACACTGACGGCATGTACCGCGGCTGGATCGCCGCCGACGGCGTGCCGCACGTGGCGCTCTACGGCGACGAGGACGACGGCACCGCCGAGCTGCCCGCGCCAGCCGACAGCGCCGCGCAGCCCTGATGCGCCCCGGCTATTTGTAGGAGCCCGCTCGCGGGCGATGCCTTGAAAGCCGGGATTCGGGATTCGGGATTCGGGATTCGGGATTCGCAGAGCATCGCCC